>NZ_APNH01000005.1:300000-427481 GCF_040361275.1 Salinisphaera sp. T31B1
CCGGGCGATGGCGTGGTGCTTTCAGGGCATTCGTTCGTCGACGAATCCCGTATTACCGGCGAATCCATGCCGGTGGAAAAGACCGCGGGCGCGCCGGTCTTCGCCGGCTCCATCAACCAGTCCGGCGCGCTGGAGATCGCCGCTGAGCGAATCGGCCGGGATACGAGTTACGGCAAGATCATCGAGGCGGTCGAACGGGCCGAGCAATCCCGCGCGCCGGTTCAGCGCCTGGCGGATCGTCTGGCCGGTTATCTGGTGTATTTCGCGCTCGGTGCGGCTGTCCTGACCTTCCTGATCACGCGCGATATCTATTCCACGATCTCGGTGATCATCGTCGCCGGGGCCTGCGGCATTGCCGCCGGCACGCCGCTGGCTATTCTCGGCGCGATCGGCCGGTCAGCGCGATTAGGCGCCATTGTCAAAGGCGGCATCCATCTGGAAACCCTCGGTCAGGTCGACACGGTCGTGCTCGACAAGACCGGCACGCTGACCTTCGGCCGACCCGAAGTGCAGCACGTCGTACCGGTCGCCGGCGTTACCCGCGAAGAGCTGCTCGATGCCGCGGCGGCCGCCGAGTTGCGTTCCGAGCACCCGCTCGGCAAAGCAATCGTCGCGTATGCCCAACGCCAGAACCGCCCGGCAGTCGAACCGGCCCGCTTCGATTACACACCAGGGCGTGGCATCTCGACCCAGGTCCGCGAGACCACGGTCCTGGTCGGCAACCGCCCCTGGATGGCGGATCATGGAATCGACGTGCCGACTGCGTTTGATCAGGACAGCGAGACCGGCTCGGAAGTCCTGGTTGCCCGCGACGGCCACCTGTTGGGCGCCATCGAGATCGCGGATACCGTGCGGCCTGAAGCACAACGCGCGGTCGAAGCATTGCACCGGATGGGTATCCGGGTGGTGCTGCTGACGGGAGACGCCCGCCGGGTGGCGGATGCCGTGGGTACGGCGCTCGGCATTCAAGATATCGAAGCGCAATTGCTGCCCGAGGACAAGCTGGCGCGTATTCAGGCACTCGTTGGCCTCAAGCACAAGATCGCTATGGTCGGCGACGGGGTCAATGATGCCCCGGCCCTGGCCCAGGCCGATGTCGGCATCGCCATGGGATCAGGCACCGACGTGGCGCAGGAAAGCGCTGACGTGGTGCTGTTGGGCAACGATCTCGAACGCTTCGTCAAGACGCTCGCCGTGGCCCGGCGCACGCGTCGCATCATCTGGCAAAACTTTGTGGGTACCATCGGCGTCGACGCGCTCGGCATTGCGCTGGCGGCCTTTGGGTTCCTCGACCCGTTGCTCGCAGCGGCGATCCATGTCGTCTCGGAGCTGATCTTCATACTTAACTCGGCTCGACTTCTGCCAGCACCTGAGAAAACCAGGACGGCAGCCGCGCCCGAATCCAAACCCGCGGCGGCATGAAGCGTGGCCGTCGCTTCACCGTGCATCGACATCTGCAAGCTCGACCGCAAGACCGACCTGTGTGTCGGATGTTTGCGCACGGCAACCGAAATTCGTCAGTGGCGCAGGCTCAGCGACTCCAGGCGCCGTCGAATCCTGGCCGAACGCTGCCGGCGTGAGGCGAAGTTGGCCTGGCGCCGCTGACGACCAAGGTTCCAATCGTAGTAACTATGGGCTCCATCGATTGGTCGTGGGCTAATACTCGAGCCACAAACCGCGACGCAGGAGTGCGGCGGTCTAAATCTTTTCTGTCATACGCTTTCCGGCTGTTGCAGCTTGCCCCGAGGCCTCGCGCAGGATGCCCACGGCCGTGTAACCAAATAAGAGCGCGACCAGGGCCCCCACGATCCAATCGGGCCATGGCACGTTGAAGACGAGCACTAGGCCACCCGCGACTACGGTTGCGGCATTGCCAATGGCATCGTTACGCGTACATAGCCACATCGCCCGCATGTTGATGTCTTGGTGACGATAGCGCATTAGAAGGCCAGCGGAGGCCAGATTGGCCAGCAGCGCTATGAAGCCCATGCCGATCATAATAGTGGCTACGGGCAATGCGCCGGTCACAATCTGATGAATCAATTGCGCACCAATGCCCGCCGCAAGTACAAGCTCAATCAAAGCATTTGTGAAACCGGCGCGGGTGCGAGCACGAAGCGTACGGTTGAGAGCGAATAGCCCGATCCCTAGACCCACCGCATCGATCAACATATCGACCGAATCGGCCTGCAGTGCGCTTGAGTGCGCCCAGAGGCCAACACTCATTTCGGCCACGAACATCACGGCATTGATTACCAGCGCCGCGATCAGGGCGCGTCGTTGTCCCCCGGACGCCTCACTGAGATCGCCGGCAGAACAGCCACAGCAGCTCTCGGCCATCGTCGAATTCCTCGTCTGTTGTGTTGCCGCCTGGCTACAAAGTAGCGACCGACGCCAGCCGATCAGGGTATCAGTGCGATCCGTCGCACCGGACTCGCAAGATACTTGCTGATCGAGTGAATGGCGATAGCCGAAAAGCGTCGATCCGTACGATCGGACAACGATCGCAACGCGGTAATAGTTTTTCAATACATAGCGCTACGGTTCAGCGTATGGGCGAGAACGTAGCCTGAACTCAATAATAAAGCATAGTAATACATTGATTGTTATAAGTTTTTATATATAGTGCGCCGCAAGCAACCTGCCTGTATCGCTTGAGAAATATCCGACGTGTACGTACAACCGCTGCTCTACACGCTGATCCCGGTGGCCGCAGCCGCACTGTCCGGGGCAGTGGCCGCCGTTCGCGTTCCGGGCGAACAGGCGACTAGTGCTGTACAACACCTGGCCGCCGGCGTCGTATTCGCGGCGGCAGCTATTGAACTTGTTCCAGGGGTGCTGCACTCGGCACCGTTACCCGCCATTATAGGCTTCGCGCTCGGGATTGTGGTCATGTTTGCCCTGCGCCACCTCAGTGATGCCGCGGAGCGGCGAGCCGAGCGTCGGGGATTGCCACTGTCGATCGGGCTGATCGTGACCATCGGCATCGACTTTTTCATTGACGGCGTGGTGCTCGGCGCCGGCTTCACTAACGACAGCCAAACCGGAATCTTGCTCACCATCGCGATCACGCTGGAATATCTGTTCGTCGGCCTTTCCGTGGCCGCGACTCTGCCCACCCGGGCGCCGTGGGCATTAATCGCACTCCCTACTGGCCTCGCGCTGTTCACGATAGGTGGCACCGCGTTGGGGGTGGCAATGCTCACCGGCGCCTCAAAGCCGGTTATGGCGGCCGTGTTGGGTTTTGGTGCCGTGGTCTTCATGTATTTGGTCACTGAGGAGCTTCTTGTCAAAGCGCATGAGCAAGGCGACACCGCATTTGGATCGGCCACTTTCTTCGTCGGCTTCCTCTGCTATCTCCTGATTGAGCAGGCGCTCGCGACGTAGAGCATGCGGCGCTTGACTCGTCGTTTTGAGCGTCAGGCGCTTTCCATGCCTTTATCGGCCACGGGTGTTCGTGCGCACGGCTGTGAGGTCGCCATACTTCGAATGGCGTTCGCGGCAACGATCAGGACCGGCCGCCTGAAATTATGTAACCAGGGCCGACCGATTCATCGTGAAGTCGGTCGTACACGGCCTCGTCGCGCGATAAAGCGCGGCATGTGTTTACACGGAGCATGCCAAGAGTCACGAACAACGCCACCATCACAGCTCCGGCGTTTCGGCCGATGCCGACCGGCGCTATCTGTATACCGCGCTCGGATTGTTGATGGCGTTCATGGTCGTGGAAGTGATCGTCGGGCTCATCGCGCAGTCGCTGGCGCTGATCACGGACGCCGAACACATGCTCACCGACGCGGGCGCCATCGGTCGGTCTCTGGTGGCCATGCGGCTGGCCAGTCGGCCACCCAAAGGCCGATTCACCTTCGGTCTGAAACGCGCCGCAATCCTGAGCGCGCAGACCAACGGGCTGGTTCTTTTACTGCTGTCGATCTGGTTCCTGGTGGAGGGTGTCATTCGACTGATTGAGCCGCCGCAGGTCAACGGATTGTTGGTCGGCATCGTCGCGCTGGTCGGCATCGTGGTGAACCTGGCCGCGACCTGGGCGCTGAGCCGTGCCAGTCGCGAGAGTCTCAACGACGAGGGCAGTTTCCAGCATATCCTGACCGATCTATATGCGTTTATTGCGACCGCGATCGCCGGTTTTCTGATTTTCTGGACCGGCTGGACGCGCTGGCCGCCCTGACCGTGGCCGCGCTCATGCTCAAGGCCGGCTACGGTCTGGTCCGCGAATCGGGACGTGTCTTTCTCGAGGCCGCGCCCGTGGGGCTCGACCCGTCAACACTGGAATCGGCCATCCGCGAAGTGCCGGGCGTGCGCAACGTGCGCGATCTGCATGTCTGGGAGGTGACTTCTGGCATGCCGTGCTTGTCGGCCGAGATCCACGTCGATGAAGGGATCGATTGTCATGGGATTCGTCGCTCGGTGGACGCGATGCTGCACGAGCGTTTCGACATCGCCCACAGCACGCTGCAAACCGAACACGTATCGTCGACCGGCGAGATCGAGACCGATCCCCATCATGTCTGTGTATTCGAGCAGCCGGCTTCGTAAGCCGTATGCGCGCGGTGTTTGCGCTGTAAGCGCTCACGTGAAGTCGTAGGCACGATGGTTGCCATGCCCGCCAGATACGCCTGCGTCGATTCCGGGCGGCGTGGGTCCGGTCCGCCGAACTCGAACGGCGCGAAGTCGAGGGGCTATAAACTCACGCGCTCAATGCGCGTCATGCAGGCATTGGTCGTGATCGGCCAGGATCTCGATCACCCGGCAATCGCGAACCCGGCCGTGCCGATCGCAATCGGCCATGCGCTCCAGTTCCTCTTTCAACGCCGTCAAGCGTGCGATGCGGCTGTCAATCGCCGCGAGCTGGGCGGTCGCGATGGCATCGGCCTGTTCACAGGAGCGCATCGGATGGTGCTGCATCTCGATCAATGTCCGGATGGCGTCGACCTCGAAACCGAGTTCGCGCGCATGCCGGATGAAGCGTAGTTGTTGGGCCGCCTCGGCGCCGTAGCACCGCCGATTACTGGCGGTGCGCGGCGGCTCGGGCAACAGACCGATCTGCTCGTAATACCGGATCGTCGGGATCTTCACCCCACTGGTTTCGGCCACCTGACCGATCGACAAGGTAGTCACGGTTTCCTCCTTATCCTATAGCCGCTATAGATATAGAGATTGGATGTCGCCGCGTCAACCATCAAGCCTTGTAGAAAATCAAGGCGTCGATAAATAACGCTTGATCCTATAGCGGCTAGAGCATTTAAGGTCTGAGGGCATTGAAGCACCGACGACGGATCGAGTCATGAGCACATTGGTAAACCAGAACCGCTATCGCATCGACGGCATGGATTGCGCGAGCTGTGCGGCCAAGATCGAAGGCGCGGCACGCCGTGTCAAAGGCGTGAATCACGTCGACGTATCGGTGGCGGCCCGCAGCATGACCATCGAGCATGACGACGAGGTCCGACTGGACAAACTGGAAAAACGGATCCGCACGTTGGGCTATGGCGCCCGCCGATTGGCTGCCGACGAAGGCTTGTCGCCGAGCGCCGAGTCGGCATGCTGCGAGCACGAGCACCGCCATGGCCAATGCGGGCATGGAGAGCCGGATGCGTTCGATGCCCCGCTGGAAAGCGATGACCAGAGGCGTGTTACGCGCTATCAGGTCCACGGCATGGACTGCGCCAGCTGCGCAGCCAAGATCGATGGCGCCGCTCGGCGTGTTAACGGTGTGGACGAGGTACAGGTGTCGGTTGCGACAACGAGCATGAGCGTTCGTCACGCGCCCGACGCGAACCTCGCCCGCCTTGAAAAACGCATCGGCGCGCTGGGGTATGGTGTCCAGCGACTGACCGCGAACGCACCGCCGTCCGACGCGCAAGCGCCGTGCGGTTGTGGCCATGATCACGCATCGTCTCACGATGAGCCGGCGGCCGATAGCGACAAAGCATCCAGCCCACCGCCTTGGTATCGCCATGCGAAGATCATGACGACCGCAGCCTGTGGCGCGGCGCTCGCGGTCGCGTTTGGATTGTCGCAGGTGATGCCGGCCTATGCCGTCTTCTTCTTTGGCGTTGCCATGCTGATCGGGCTGATACCGGTGGCGCGCCGGGCCATCACGGGCGCGCTGCTGGCCGGTACGCCGTTCTCGATCGAGATGCTGATGACCATTGCCGCGGTCGGCGCGGTCGCACTAGGCGCCACCCGCGAAGCAGCGGTCGTGGTGTTGCTTTTCCTGATCGGCGAATGGCTCGAAGGCGTCGCGGCCGGGCGGGCGCGGTCGAGCATTTCGGCGCTCGCCGACCTGGTACCCAAGACCGCACGGATCGTCGATCCGCAAGGCACAATCCGCGAAGTTGCTGCCGACACGCTCGACAAAGGCGTGACGGTTCTGGTCCGACCGGGCGATCGCATCCCCGCGGACGGCACGGTCATCGACGGTGAGAGTGCGGTTGATCAGGCGCCGGTTACGGGCGAGAGCACGCCGGTCACCAAACGAGTCGACGATTCGGTCTTTGCCGGGACGATCAACGGTGCGGCCGCGCTTCATATCCGCGTGACCGCCGCCGCCCAGGACAACACGATCGCCCGCGTCGTGCGGCTCGTGGAAGAGGCCCAGGAATCCAAGACCCCCACTGAACGCTTCATCGATCGCTTCGCCCGTTACTACACGCCGGCGGTCGTCGCCGTGGCGGCCCTTGTGGCCATCGTGCCGCCTCTGGCGTTTGGTGCTGCGTGGAGCGTTTGGATATACAAAGCGCTGGCGATTCTCTTGATCGGCTGCCCGTGCGCGCTGGTTATTTCCACGCCGGCCGCAGTCGCGGCTGCCTTGTCGGCGGGCGCCCGGCGCGGCCTGTTGATCAAAGGCGGCGCGGTACTGGAAACACTCGGTACTATCGGTGCCGTGGCCTTCGACAAGACCGGCACGCTAACCGAGGGCAAGCCGCGCGTGACCGACATCGTCGCGCTCGGCGACCACGACGAGAACGAGATCTTGCGTCTGGCGGCCGCCCTGGAACAGAGCGCGAGCCATCCGCTGGCCGCGGCCATTGTGGACGCCGCTCGCCGGCGCGCGATCACGATTCCGGGCGTCGAACGCGCCGCGGCCGTCCAGGGCCAGGGCATCACCGCCGATCTGAGCGAGCGCAGACTGTTTCTCGGCTCGCTGACTGCCGCCCGTGAGCGAGCCGCGATCGATACGGCCACCACGTCGCGGATTCAGGCACTCAACGACGAGGGTAAGAGCGTGGCAGTGCTGGTCGCCGACGATCAGGTGATGGGCGTGCTCGCCCTGCGTGACGAACCTCGGCCCGAGGCCGCCGCGGCCCTGGGCGAGCTAGCGCGGCGGGGGGTGCAGTCGGTTATGCTGACCGGTGACAACGCGCGTACCGCCAAAGCGATCGGTCGTCGTCTTGATATTGAGGTGCACGCCGATCTCATGCCCAAAGACAAGCAGCGGATCGTGCGGGAACGTCAGGCTCAGGACGTGCACGTCGCCAAAGTGGGCGATGGCATCAATGACGCGCCGGCGCTGGCGGCCGCCGATGTCGGTATCGCGATGGGCGGTGGCACCGACGTCGCGCTCGAGACCGGTGATGCGGCAAGCCTGCACGGTGATTTGCGCGATGTGGGCGACATGATTGCGCTCTCCCGGCGCACGATGGCCAACATCCGCCAGAACATCGGTATCGCTTTCGGCCTGAAGGCTGTTTTCTTGGTGACCACGATCGTTGGGCTGACCGGTCTATGGCCGGCGATCCTGGCCGACACCGGCGCGACTGTGCTGGTGACCGCCAACGCGTTGCGTCTTTTGCGTACCCCTCGGCGATCGCGCAGGACGAAACCGGTATCGGCATCCCGTGAATTAGCCCAAGCGTAGTCGTCGACGGGCGGCTGTGGCCTTGGTTGAAGGGCTCATCGCTTTTGACTGGAGCCCACTCGGAATTAACGAAAATTGCATCGACTTTCTTGAGACGGATTAGGGCCGCAATATGTGTAACGCCATCATGCAAACATATATTCAACTGTAACAATGAAAATCCACTCAGCGGAACACCACACAGCGTATCGGTCGTTCGAGCGCAGCGAAAACGGAGCTTCTTATGAGTCATGATCATAGTCATCACGATCACGGACATGCCATTTCTGCCGATGCGGATCGACGCTATCTGTATACCGCCCTCGGGCTGTTAGTCGCCTTCATGGTGGTCGAGGTCGTGGTCGGTATTATCGTCAATTCGCTGGCATTGATCGCGGACGCCGGCCATATGCTCACCGACGCGGGCGCGATTGGGCTGGCACTCGTTGCCATGCGCCTGGCAAGCCGGCCCGCCAGCGGGCGATTCACATTCGGGCTAAAGCGGTCTGAAATCCTGAGCGCACAAGCCAACGGCATCACGCTGCTGCTGTTATCGGTGTGGTTCGTCATCGAGGGCGTCATGCGGCTAGTCGCACCGCCGCAGGTCGACGGGTTGTTTGTCGGGGTGGTGGCGCTTGTCGGCATCGTGTTCAATCTCGGCGCGACCTGGGCTCTGAGCAAGGCCAATCGCGAAAGCCTCAACGTCGAAGGCAGTTTTCAGCATATCCTGACCGACCTCTATGCTTTTATTGCGACCGCGATTGCGGGCTTTGCCATCTGGTGGACCGGCTGGTATCGCCTGGACGCGGTGGCCGCGCTGATCGTGGCCGGGCTGATGTTCAAGGCCGGCATCGGTCTTGTGCGTGAATCCGGGCGCGTCTTCCTTGAGGCCGCGCCCGCCGGCCTGCATCCGACAACCCTGGATGCCGCCATCCGCGACGTGCCCGGCGTCTTGGGCGTCGAGGATCTGCATGTTTGGGAAGTTACGTCGGGCATGGCCTGCCTGTCGGGCGATATTCTGGTCGGCACGAACGCCGACTGCCATGCGATCCGGCGCGCCGTCCAAACGATGCTGCACGACGACTTCAAGATTGAGCACAGTACGCTCCAGGCCGAACATGTGACTGATGACTCGGCGCGTATCGGTACAAGGGAAGGTCCGGGCGATTCCTGTGTGTTCGCTGGCGGGCACGCATAAACGGTGTCGGCCGCGCGCTCTACTAGGCCCGCAACTGCCTTGCCCCTGTCCCGGGCGCTTTGATGGCGCCACTGATCTAAACGCGATCCCTTGAGGGTTCGATGCTCGTCTGGCTGAAGGTCTTTCATATCACTTTCATGGTCATTTGGCTGGCCGGCCTGGTCAGCCTGCCGCGCTTGTTCGTGTATCACGCCGGCGCGAAAGACCGACCAAGAAGTGATCAGAGCTCCGTGCTCTTGGCGGGTACGATCGAGCGGAATCTATCGCGGCTGATGTCGGTCGGAGCAGGCGTCACGATCATTGCCGGGGTGTGGATGCTGGTTCTCCTCGGGGGAAGCTGGATCGCTCACAACGGCTGGTTTCATGCCAAGCTCGTTCTCGTCCTACTTCTGCTCGGCTTCCATGGCTGGTGCCAGTTGCAAAACAAGAAATTTCGCGAAAACCGCAATCACGGCACGCGGGGTTACTTTCAGGCCATGAGCGCGATGCCCATCGTGTTGCTGTTCCTGATTCTCTCGCTCGTCGAGATCAAGCCTTTTTAGGCTTCCATGGGTTGAGTAGCCGGGAGTTCATATGGCGTGGGACAAAAACGAGTTTCGCAAGCGCTACAACACACTGGCCCGTATCTACGACCCCGGATTGGGGTTGTATCGAGCTGTTGGTTTGCGTATCGAGACATATCGACAAGAGACCGTTGCTGCGTTGCAACTTCGGCCGGGCGATACCGTGGTCGATCTGGGATGTGGTACCGGTTTGAATTTCTCGTATTTACATGCCGCGGTCGGTGACTCCGGTCATATTATCGGTGTGGATCTAACACCGGCGATGTTGGCAAAGGCGAAGCATCGCGTACAGAAGGCCGGATGGAATAATGTGACGTTGATCGAGGCGGACATGTCAACGTTCTATTTGCCGCCGCAGGCGAACGGCATTTTATCGACCCTGGCGCTGGCCACTGTGCCCGATTACGGCGACGTGGTCGCGAAAGTCGCATCCTCTGTGAATGCGGGCGCGCGGATTGCCAATTTTGAGTTGCAATGGCCGGAGCGCTGGCCAACCTGGCTGGCTCGGTTGGCTGTCTTTTTGAATCGGCCGGCCGGGGTGACACCCGATATCGTCAGGCGCCGACCGGCGACTGCGATCGAACGGTACTTCGAGCAGGTTGAGACCCGCGAACTTTATTTTGGCGCCGCTTATATCTGTTCCGGTACGGCTCCGAAAGAAAACTAATCACGAGTGCGAGTACCGCCCAAACCAGGCGCAAAATCACGTTTTTTCCTCGTCCATGCGCGATTTTTAGACCGTTCAGGCTGCATCCCAAGCCGTAGTGCGTTCTGAAAACGGATAGAAGCAAATCGCCAAGCTCGCCAATGGGTCGCCAATCGACCGGCCCACCACCCGTGGAACAAGGCGTTTAGCACGAGACCAAGCAATACGGCGCTCGCTAGGTTAGTTATCGTGCTGAGTCGGGTGTTCTTGAGTTAGGTATTTGCCTGCGCGGTAGCGGTCGCCACGAGACGTAAGGGTATAAGTGCGGCCTTATTCTTAAAACACCGAGCCATCCGTGGGCGTCGCAAGATTGGAAAGTGTCGATGCACGTAAAGGACAACAATCCCCACGCGGTAATAGGGTATTCAATACCGCGTACCGCGATTTGGCAGACACAGGACAACACAGCTCGGACTTAATAATAAAGCATCATAATACGTTGAATTAATTATTATTTTATATATAGTGCCCCCTCAGTGTCTACAGGTTCCGCTTGAGGGAACCCTGCCTTGTATCTACAACCGCAGCTCTACACGCTGATTCCGGTTGCCGCTGCCGCACTGTCGGGGGTCGTGGCCGCGATCCGAGCGCCTGGAGAACAGGCAACCAGCGCCGTGCAGCACTTGGCCGCCGGGATTGTATTCGCGGCAGCGGCTATCGAACTTGTTCCGGGCGTATTGCACTCGGCGCCGCTACCCGCCATCGTCGGTTCCGGGCTGGTGATTCTGGTTATGTTCGCGATGCGTCACATCAGTGATGCAAAAGAGCGACGGGCAAAGCGGCAGGGTTCGCCGCTGGCGATCGGTCTGATCGCGACCATCGGCATCGACTTCTTTATTGACGGCGTGGTGCTCGGTGCCGGCTTCGCTAACAACAGCCAAACCGGCATCTTGCTCACCATCGCGATTACGCTGGAATATCTGTTCGTCGGCCTCGCCCTCGCGGCAACTCTGCCGACCCGGTCGCCTTGGGCATTGATCTCACTGCCGACTGGCCTTGCCCTATTTACGATTGTCGGTACGGCATTGGGTGTCGCCGTGCTTACTGGCGCCTCAAAACCGGTCATGGCCGCCGTGCTGGGCTTTGGCGCCATGGTGTTCATGTATCTGGTGACCGAAGAGCTGCTTGTCAAAGCGCATGAACAGGGCGATACCGCATTCGGGTCGGCCACTTTCTTCATCGGCTTCCTCTGCTATCTCCTGATTGAGCAGGCGCTCGCGTAGCTACTACCACAGAGACTTAGCGTACGAGCTTTTCTGTTTCGTGAATTGACCGCTCGCTGCGATCTAAAAACCGCTTCCGCAGGAGGGGACCTCGTCTCATTCGGCGAGAAAGGCAAGGCGCCACACTCGGGCGGCGGCTCTCGACGGTCGTAAACCGTCACGACCGCTTCTCGTCACCTGTACTCGTCTCACAATCAGCCAGGTTTACTGATGTTTCGGCCTGCAACGTCGTGTGTGTGATCTCGAATCGCTCGTTGAGCACCGCTTGCAGTTGTGGGAGAAGTGCTTCCCACTGAGTCATGTCAACTGGCTGGACGTGGGCCGAGAGGGCATGGCGGCTCGATGACAACGACCAAATGTGCACGTGATGAACGCCTGTGACGCCGTCAATCTTGACCAATTCCCGCTCGACTTCTCTGACATCAATGCCCTTCGGGACACCTTCCATGAGTACTCGCAATACGTCGCGTAGAATGCCAACACTACCGATGGCAATCAACACGCTGATGAACAGTGATAAAAGCGGATCGATCGGCAGCCAGCCGGTCATATAGATAATCAAGCCGGCCGCAAGCGCGGCCACTGAGCCAGCCAAGTCGCCCACGACGTGCAACAGCGCCGCTCGCACGTTTATGCTTTTTTCGCCGCGCATCAGAAGCCAGGCTACGGCAATATTCACGATCAGGCCGACGAACGCGACGGCCATCACCGTGGCGCCGCCAACCGGTTGCGGATTGGCCAGCCGCTCTATCGCTGCAATAACGATCCAGACGACAATGCCGAACATGAACAGAACGTTGACCAGTGCACCTATCACTTCGGCTCGGGGAAGCCCATAGGTGTGATTTGTAGAGGCGGGACGCTGGCTCAGCCACGCCGCAAAAGCACCGATTCCTAGTGACATGGAGTCCGTGATCATGTGGCCGGCGTCGGCCACCAAGGCCAACGAGTTGGCCCATAGGCCGCCCACTACTTCGACGCCCGCATATGCGGTCGTGAATAACAAGGCAACCAACAGCAGGTTAGTGCTGCCGTGACTATGACTGTGGTCATGTCCTGACATGATTATCTCCTGACAGGTTGGGTCAATAATCCAAGGCTCTATATCTTGCCAAGCGGATTAGTTCGCATCGCCCGCCTGAGAGCGCGACTCGAAGGCTTCCAAACCCGAAATCGGATCCGAGCTTCCGTTATCGAAATAGCTGTTTTCCCGATGGCCATGGGTTTGCGCGGGTGCAATTTGGGCGGCCAATTGTTTTGAGAGTGTTTTCGCCTGCTCAAGCTGTTCGGGGCCTAGTACTTTCGGGAAAGCCTCGCGGTTCTTGATGGCAGCAGGAACACCTTGACTGGCAGCCAATTCAGACCAAGCGTACGCTTTGACGAGATTCTTCTCGACTCCTTTGCCGAGCGCATACAGCGCACTGAGGTTGTATTGTGCGATCGGCGAATTGCGAAAAGCAGCGCGCTCGAGCCAGCGGAACGCTTTTTCATCATCGGCTGCGACCCCACTGCCCGATGCGTATTTCGTACCGACTTTTATCTGGGCGTCAACCACGCCCTGCCTAGCAGCTCTGATGAACCACAAGAACGCCGTAGCCTCGTTCTTCGTCACGCCTCGCCCATCTTCGTACAGCCGCCCAATATTATATTGAGCTGGCGCATACCCCTGGGCGGCGGAAGACTCATACAAAGTTGCAGCACGCGCCAAGTCTCGGGGCTCGTTGGCCTCGCCTTTGCGATACAGCTCGGCCAAGCGGAACTGGGCCAGTACCAATTCGTGGTCGGCGGCGGCATGCAGCCATTTCGATGCCTGCTCGGCGTCTTTCTCGCTTACATCGACGCCTTGAGTCAGCAACAAATACATATTGTACTGGGCCACCGGATGACCCTGTTCTGCGGCGCGTTGGAACCACTCGCGGGCCTTGTCCTCGTCCTTCCTCAGTCCATCGCCGATAGCATAGGCTTTTCCGATCGAATTCTGAGCCTCCGCTTCGCCCGCCTGTGCACGCTCGTAGGTCTTGAGGATACGGGTCCGAACTGCTTCGTTTTCGACCGTTATATCGGGCGATTGATCGGCCGAGCAGGCGCTAAGCAGGACGGCACATATCAACGCGAGACCCGTCAGTTTACGGATGTCATGGCGGCTCATGGCGCCCCCATATCAGAGTCGTGTCCGCCATCGGCAATTCGAACGGCTCGACCGAGGTCGGACACAAAAACCCGACCATCGCCAGGGTGTCCGCTCCCGGTGCGGGCATGAGCGACGATTACCTCCACCACTCTATCGGCCAAGGCGTCGCCGACATCGATCTCCAGTTTTGCCATATCAATTCGTACTAGTCCGCCCTCATCTGTCGCGTGGCCGTATTCACGGAGGTGCACGACGGCGATCCCGGGCATTCCCGGGATCGCGGCCAATGCATCGATGACCTTGTCGAGCATGTGCTCACGCACGTAGGCTTTTATTTCTTTCATGGGTTTCCTCCTGTTTACACGTCGACTTCGCGCCGAGGTTCGGCGAACCAGCGGTAGATGCTCGGCAGCACCAACAGCGTGAGCAGCGTCGAAGTGATGAGCCCACCGATGACGACGGCGGCCAGCGGGCGCTGCACGTTCGAGCCGATACCGTCAGCCAGCAACAACGGAATCAGCCCGAGAATGGCGACCGACGCCGTCATGAGAACCGGACGTAGCCGGTGCTCGGCGCCCGTGCGCACGGCTTCGGCCATTTCCATGCCCTGATCGCGCAGCTGATTGATATAAGACACCAGCACCACGCCGTTTAGCACCGCCACGCCGAATACGGCGATAAAGCCCACGGCTGCCGGCACCGAGACATAGAGCCCGGAAACCCAGAGCGCGAAGATGCCGCCGGTGATCGCGAACGGCACGTTCAAGAAGATCAGGGCGGCATAGCGCAGGCTGCCGAACGCGCTGAACAACAGTAGAAAGATCAGCCCCAGCGTGACCGGCACGACCAGATACAGTCGGGCCATGGCGCGCTGCTGGTTCTTGAACTGGCCGCCGAACTCGACGAAATAGCCCGGCGGCATATCGATGTTGGCGTCGATACGCTGGCGCAGATCGCGCACCACGCTGCCCATGTCGCGGCCGCGCACGTTCATCTGCACATAGATCCGCCGGCTGGCCTTGGAACGCGATATTTTCTTCGGCCCGGTATAGACCTCGATATCGGCGACCCGCGACAACGGCACGATCTCACCGCTGCTACTGCGGAGCGGCAGCGCCCGAATGGAATCCAGACGCTCGCGCTGATCTTTCTGTAGGCGCAGGAAGATATCGAATCGACGCACGTTGTCGAACACCTGGCCGACAGTCGCGCCACCCACGCCCACGTTGAGCGTGCTGAGCACGTCATCCACGGCGATCCCGTAGCGCGCCAGCGCGCCGCGATCCGGCTTGACCACGATCTGGCGCTTGCCGCTTTGCTGCTGCGTGCGTACGTCGACCGCACCCGGCACTTGGCGTGCCTGCACACTCACCTCCTGGCCGAGACGAGCCAGCGTATCCAGGTCTTCCCCGAAAATACTGCCGACCAGCTGAGCCTGCACCCCGGAGAGCAATTCATCGGTACGCAGCTGGATCGGTTGCGAGAAGTTATTGGCCAGCCCCGGAATTTGCTCGTTGACCTTTTCCGACATCGCCGACTGTAACTGCTCGTAGGAACGACCCGACTGCCACTCATCCAACGGTTTCAGATTGACCGTGGTAGCCACGACATTGACCGGTTCCGGGTCGCCGCCCACCTCGGCGCGGCCGACCCGCGAGTAGCTGCCGGTGACTTCCGGGAAATCGCCCATCACCGATTCGACGCGCTTGCCGTATTCGATTGCCGAATCCAGGCTCGCGCCGGGCGGCAGGGTCGATCGCACCATGAACGTGCCTTCGCGAAGGGTCGGAACGAATTCCGTACCCAGCTGCGGGAAGATTGCCAGACTCGCGATGAACAGGACCACGGCCACCCCCAGCACCACGGCCGGCACCTTGAGTACCGCATCGCGCATCGGCCGATAACCGCGCTTGATCCAGCCGATCAGCCGCGGCTCACCGTGCACGCTGTCCTTCTTGAACACCATCGTGGTCAATACCGGCACCAGCGTGAGGGCCAGTAGCAACGCGCCCAGCAGGGCAAAGCTGATGGTATAGGCCATCGGCGAGAACAGCTTGCCTTCCACGCCCTGCAGGGTGAACAGCGGCAGGAAGACGATGATGATGATGGCCATGGCGAACGTGATCGGACGTGCAACTTCGCGCGCGGCCTCGCTGACCAGCCGGAGCATCGAGATGTCTTCCCCGGCGCGTTCTTCCATATGCCGGAAGATGTTCTCGATCATCACCACTGAGCCATCGACCATCATGCCGATACCGATCGCGAGCCCGCCCAGACTCATGAGGTTGGCCGACAGGCCGACCGCGTTCATGGCGATGAACGCGACCAACACCGACAGCGGCAGGCTGGCCACCACGATCAGCGTCGAGCGCAGGTTGCCGAGGAACAGATACAACAGGATGAACACCAGCACCGCGCCTTCGAGCAACGCATCCTCAACGGTGCCGATCGCTTTTTCGACCAAATTCGCCTGCGAATAGTAGGCGTTGATATGCAGACCGTCCGGCAACGAGGATTCGATCGTGTCGATCCGTTCCTCGACGTCAGCCAATACCTGCTGGGTATTGGTGCCAATCAACTTGAGCACATAGCCGCCGACGGCTTCTTCGCCGCTGGCCAGTTGCGTGCCACGGCGAATGGCCGCCCCATATTGCACCTCTGCAACATCGCCGATCGTGACCGGTGTGCCGTTATTCTCGGCCACCACGATATTGCGGATATCCGCCAGGCCTTGCGCGTCGGCCGCGATCCAGCCGTAGCCGCGCACGATATATTCCTCGCCGCCGCGTTCAATGAACGACGCGCCGACGTTGCGGTTGTTGGCCTCAAGCGCACCGCGCACGTCGGCCACGGTCAGGTCACGCGCCAACAGCGCATTGCTGTCGAGGCGCACCTGATACTGTTTTTCCTCGCCGCCAATCGACAGTACGCCGGTCACGCCGGGTACCGTCAACAGCTGCGGCTTGACGATCCAGTCCTGAATCTCGCGTTTTTCCATCAGCGAGAAATCCGCGCCGTCTTCGGCTTCCAGAGTGTACTTGAGGATATTGCCCAGGCCGGTGGTGATCGGCCCGAGCTGGGGTTCGCCCAGCCCGGTCGGTATCTCGCGGCGCGCAGCCGTCAGGCGTTGACTGACCAGCTGGCGGGCAAAATAGATATCGGTGCCGTCCTCGAAATAGACGCTCACCCGGGACAGGCCGAAGATGGACGTCGATTGCACCTTGTCCAGACCGGGCAGGCCGTACATGCTGATTTCGATGGGGTAGGAAATTTGCGTTTCGATATCGACCGGCGATAATCCGGGCGAGGCCGTAAAGATCTGTACCAGGGTTGGTGACGCGTCCGGGTACGCGTCTACCGCCAGTTGGTTATAAGACAAGTAACCGCCGATAGCCAGCGCGATAATCGCCACGAGCACCATCAGACGGTTCGCTATGGCATAGCGAACGATTGCATCAATCATGTGCGGCTCCGGATTAGTGGCTGTGCGCCGCGCTGCGGCCGCCGGCCGTCATCGCGGAAGCCAAATCGAAGGACCCGTGGGTGACAACCGCGTCGTTCGCGTTCAGTCCCTGGCGTATCTCGACCTGGCCGCCCCCCTCATCGCCGAGCTTCACGGGCACCGCGTGGAACGCGCCGGATTCATCGCCGGGCACGAACACGATGTCGCGTTCACCCATGCTCTGTACGGCATCGATAGGCACCAGCGCGAATTGGCGTTCGGATTCGGTCTGTATGCGGGCGGTCCCGAACATGCCGGTCTTGAGCACGCCGTCCGGGTTGTCGACGGTGGCGCGCACGCGCACCGTGCGGCTCTGTGCATCCAGTTCGGCCGAAATCCAGTCGACCGTGCCGGTGAAGGCCTGGTCGGGCAATGGACGAACCGTCAGTTTGACCGTCAAGCCTGTTTGCAGCCGCGGCAGCGACTGCTCATCGGCTTCGATAATCACCCACATGCGGCTGTTGTCAACGACATGAATCGGCGTTTCGTTGGCGCTGACCGATTGTCCCGGCACCAGATCGCGCTGCTGGACAACGCCAGCCATCGGTGTCGTGAGTGGGTAGCGCGACAGCGGCGCACCGTTGTTCGACCCGATATTGTCGATAGCGGCTTCATTCATGCCGTAGAGCTTGAGCTCGCCACGCGCGGCTTCGCGCTCTGCCCGTGCCTGTGAATACTTCGCCCGCGACTCGAGCAACGTGGCCTCGCTGATAATCTTGTCGTCGGCCAGCTTCTTGTTGCGCTGATACGCCGCCAAGCGGGTCTGGTAGCGCGCGGCTGCGGTCAGGTACGCTGCCTTCGACTGGCCCAATGCGACGCTGTCTAGGATCGCGACGGTATCGCCGGCCTCGACCCGAGCGCCCAGATCAGCGGTGACTTTGAGCACTTTGGCGCTCAAGCGCGGACCGATACGCGCCACTCGATCGCTGTCAAAGGCAACCGTGGCCGGCGCGCTGACCACTGCGGTCGCACTGCCCGATCCGGCCTTGCCGACCTTTATATCCAGTCGGCTGCGTTGGGCGGGCGTCAGATGGACCCGGTCCGGGGATTCTTCATCGGCATGATCCTCTCGACCAGCCGCGTTTTCGCTGTCGTGCGTCGGCTCGGAATCGTGCTTATCCGCGTTGTCGGCGCCCTGTTGCGACGCCTTCTCCGGGGTCTGGTTATTGGACGGCGGCGCGGGCTGGCCACCGGTGTCGCTACAACCGGCAACGGTCAACGCCACTGCAATGAAAAACAGGGAAAAACTGCTGCGACAAATCATTGATTGGGCTCCGAGGAATTGTCTGCGCTCTGCATCACGACCAACCCGCCCGTGGCGCGTTCGAGATCGGTGCCGGCGGCAATCAGGGCGGATAGCGCGTTCAGGTAGTCCTGGCGCACCGCGATGAGATTGTTCTGGGCCGTGGTGATCGCGGGTGCGGCCACCTGGCCGGCCGCGAACGAGCGGCGCGTGAGATCGAGCGTCTGCTGGGCGGCATTCAGGATTGCGTCGTTGAGTGCTGCGACCTGCTGGCTGGCGGCGTCATAGTCGGAAATCCCGGCCAGAATCTGCAGGCGCACCTCGCGCTGGAGGTTGTCCTGCTCGAGCTGCGCTTGGCCAAGCTGCGCACTGGCGCTTTTGCGCTCACCGGCGTAACGATGAAGAATCGGCACGTCGAAGCCGATACCGACGCCGGTAATATCTTCGCCGCCGCTGCCCTTGCCGTCGGCCTCCTGGCGGTAGAACCCGAATACCGTGAGGTTGGGGATGATCTGGCGTTGCGCGAGCGACAGCCGCTTTTGCGCGGCCACCACGCGCTGGGCCGCAGCGTTGAGGTCCGTGCGCCGTGCGACCGCGCGGGTGAGCAGTTGCTCGTTCGTGGGTAAATCAAGCGGTGCGAAGCCCAGATCGCCCTTGATCGCGAGCCGTCGCTGCGGGTCGATCGCCAACAGGTCGTTGAGCACCAGCCCGGCTTGGCGTGCCCGATTTCGAGCGCGCGCCAACAGTGCCTGCGCTCGACTCTGACCGAGCGTGGCCGCGTTGGCCTCCAACTGGGTTCCCGCGCCGGCGTCGAGACGCTTTTGGGCGTAGGTCGCCAGCTTGTCGTTGGCGTCTACAACCTGGCGCGCGGTATCCACCGCACGCTGTGCCACCAAGCGGGACAAAAAAGCCGCGCGGGTTCGGGCCTGCACCGAGGCTTGCAGGAAGGCGTAGTCCGCGCGCGCCGCGCCGACGTCGCTTTCGGCCGCGGCCTGGCGCAGACCACCTTGCCCGGCGATCCAGAGTTCCTGGCTGACCTGCACGCCGATATCGGTCGAATCCTGCAGCCGGCTACTGCGCTGGCCGGCTTCCAGTTCGACCCGCGGATTCGACGGGACCGCGACGTCGGCATGGATGGCTTCGCCGGTCAGACGCTCGACCTGAAGGCGAGCGGCACGTACGGCGGGATTATATTGCTGAGCCCACGCCAGCGCTGCGTCCAGCGTCAGCGGTTGGGGAATCTGGGTGACAGCGAACGCCGGGACGGCCGACGCCATTAAACACAGGCCAAACGCCAAAGCGCTTGCCCGGAAGTAACGAGTAAACATTGAGAATCCTCATCGCAAGAGAACACGGGCAAGAAGCCCGCAGTTGGGAGCGCGAAAGGATTCAGACTATAGGAGGCTCAACCGGTGGCCGGTGATCGATGCTCCGGTAACCATCACGGTCGGTGACATCAACTATCGCCGCGCCGCCTGCCGGCAGGTCAACCGCCTCTTCGTTGAGGCCTATGTGGTGGGTCCCGGCATGGCCGCAATGATCGTTATGACCGAGGTCCGGTTGCCCGGCTGTACCCGCACTATCGGTGCTGTCCGCTACGTGGTCGGTCGTCTGGCCGGCGACCGCTTGCTGATCGCTCGCCGACCAGTGCAGATGGCTCGCCCAGGACTGCGCGCTCAACGCGACCAGGCACACTAGAGCTGTGGCCAGCCAGCGAGCGGCAGTATGATTGCGAATCCACATGAGCTTAGATACTACACGAATTGCTAACAGCCCGCGTAATGTCCGACGTAATGTGGCTGACGATTAAAAAATACGATATATGCAATATTCCCTGCAGACGCTTACTGGGCCGGGGCCATTCGAAGTCATGCGCAGCGGATTCATCGCCTGTTGACACTCTTCATGTTTGCCAATGGACTGGCAAGATCTCTCGCTAACTTGTCGTTAGTGTGTGGCGAGTATTGCGCTCTGGTGCTGTGCGGCGGGCTCGTCACGGTTTGGTCATGCCGGTGGCTATCAACGCTCTAAGAGCCACGCCTGTCGCCCTACGTTAACTGCGTTGGCAGGCACGCTACTCTCTCAGCTGGGTCATCGCGATATGCCTAGCACGTATTCGCTCAGATGCTGATCGACGGCGAAAGAATGCGTCGAGTAACCAGCGAGGCCGGCGTTCTTCGCAATACGGCTTTTCGCTTGCGCCACCGGTTGCTGGCTGCGCAGGCGGCCGTCCAGACCAACCGGGATTGCCGAGATGGATGAGACGTTCATACGCCGATCGTACAAGGGCTCACGATCGCTGGAAGTCCCGCCACACCAGCGCAGTGGCGGGACGAATAAGAGTCGAAAAGCTCATGATCTCGACGGCGAAGTCGGGGCACTCGTCATGGGCGATCAGAGAGGGCACCCGCTCGGACGCGCTGAAAACGGTCGATTACCAGAGCATTAATGACACGATAGGTATTCGTCCTTAAGGAGAAAATGTATGCCGACCGAATTGTGCGTCGAATGATCAATGCTACGCCCGGTATCGAGGCATGACGCATGAGCCAGTCAATCTATTCGCGTACGATGTCCAGCGTTTCACGTGCCAACGTCAATGTGTATCACAGTCGATGGCAAGGCTGGATGGTGCGCTTACACGGCGTGGCTATTTGCCACCTCGACCACTATCTAACGTTGGCGTCGAATGCTCGACGCTGTCGGCGACTCGGTCACACCGCGCAGAATGCTGGTTGACACGCGCGATCATGCATATCAATTGTCAACAATGACGCAGCCTTCGATCGGGGAGGGCGGCATCATTGGTTTTGCTCTCTTTTGCGCAAGTATCGAATGGTTGGCGCCGATCATCCATCTCGTTTTGACATACGCCCGTAGTGGTCAGACGGCTTTTGATAAGGATCTGAGGTCACAACTCGGCAGCCCTCCTACATCAAATCATGGGGCGCTGCGAGCCCGGTTATTGATGGTTGTCGCGCTTGTTGTGTGGCGCTGGGCTCTTAAAATAAGCACACCTCGTGGCGGTGGCTGCGATTTAAGCGGGCGTGGCATCGGCCAGCGTTGCGTAGATGTCCTCTGCGCCGACTCCGCGGGCCGCATCGAGCATGTTGGCCATTGATTCGACGGGTGAGTGGCTGTCGGGGAATTTCCACTCGCCCAGTGCCGCCGGCTGGCAGCATTCCAACTCGAACTCGATATCGCCGAATCGATCAGCTCTGGCTCTTTGAATTTCGAGAAGAACCGACCGCTGACGCCGGAAGAACTCATGACAACCCGCGTATCCTGATCTTGGCAGCCCGAAGACGTTGTGCGTCGAACTCTCCCTCATCGACCATTTCTTGATCCCTTGGCGTGTAGGGCGTTCAGATACGGCTTAATAGAAAGAGTTTGAGATTCGCAGTGGAGCGTTGCAGGGTTTTCGGCTCTACTGGGCGAGGACCAGCGCAATAACACCGACCCAGCTGGCGTATTCGCTAGATACCAGTGCGCCACGCCGATCAAGGTGAATGTAAAAAGCACGGTGACTAATGTCACGACGAACTAGCCAACGGGCCCCATTGGGTGGTTTCGGACGTCGGTCGTTCTGTCATCACGCACCGGGACTCAAATACCCAGCGCCTCGCGCCAACCGGCGACGAGCTGGGGATCATGATCGGCCAGTATATCCAGCTGCGCCTCTATGTCGACGCCGGCGATGATCTCTTGATGACCGCAGGACATGCAAATCCAGATCTCGCCCTCAATCAGATCCAGCCGTGTAACGGGCGTTTGGCTGCACTCGGGACAGGGAACGTCGACTTTAACCATGGTCACTCCTGGAGCGAGCGTCGGTTAATTGTGTGGCGGGCAGGTATGACGCTGCTTCTGTCTCTCACTATTCATGATTTAGGACGACTTGGCAGGCGAGCGCAACTTTCGTTAGTAGGCCTTTATTCATTGTGCCTCGGCAGGTCGGCGTAATGATCCAGCCAACTTTTTGGCGGCATGCCTTCGCGTTCATGCCAATGCCCGCCGCGGCCCCGGAACAGTACGGTGGGCGTGCCGCTGCCACCCACGTCGAACATCGCCTGTCGGTTCGTCTTTAGAACGCGGCCAAGCGCACCTTTGGGTTGTCCGACCGCGATACCACCTTGCTCATGCTGGACGTCGAAATTCGATTCATTCCGAGCCAGATCCGCCGCTGGATCCTTGGCTTTCAGGATCGTGGCGGCGCGGCCGACACTACTCGGCCCGAGCACACCGACCATGATCCAGTGAATGCGTAGTCGTCCGGCTTTCACCAAAGGCTCGACCTGCTGATACAAGTGGTGGCAGTAAATGCAGTTTGGATCCGCGAACACATACAGTGTCGGCGCATCCTTTGGTCCTTCGGTCACCATGCGATCGGCGTCGAGCGAATGGATGACCTTGCCGATGTCGGGTTTCGGCTTGTACTTCCGCGCGTACTGCTTGGACAGATTGTGCCCTTGTGGGTCGTAGAGCGGCCCCAGCATCAGATAGCCGTCTTCGCCATAGACGACGGTCTGGTAGCCGCGGTGCTCCACGAGATAGCCCGTGAGGCCGTTCTTATCGGTGGGAAATTGCTTCATGACCTGCGTCTTGCCGGCATCGACCATGTCCTGAAGCACTTTCGGATAATGCGTATTGGATGCCGGGGCTGACCAAGCCGGCCACGCGGTGGTGATCGTCAGGCCAAAGGCGAGGACGAGGCCTTGAGCGATCGGGGCGAGATCGGTGACGTCGCGTCGTTTCATTGCGGGCTCTTGTCTCTGGAAAGGGTGCAGCCGCACTGGCAGCGTGCCGCTGTGATCGGATCTCGATCTATTCGACTAGACGCACGCCCTTGGCGCGACGCATAGCCTCAACGCGATCGCGGATCGTATTTCGAACCGTCTCGTAATCCTTGATTGCCCGGAGCGTCAGGCTGTCAGCGCTGCGGTCGGTCGAGAGCACTTCAACATTCCCGCGACCGCAGAGACGATAAAGAAGCGGCGCCGTGGGATTCGTATCTTCGACACGATAGAGTTCGACCTCCTCGCCGCGGCGCGTCAGGATCCCCCAGGTTTTGCGCAGACGCTCATTCGTGAGCGCATAACGGATGCTCTGCACCGACCAGGCGTAAAAGCCGGCGATCGCTACGGGTACCAGGGCGACACCAGCCCAAGGCCAGGGGGCGTAGACGCCGGGAATGCCGGCGACGATTGCGGCGATCAGATAGACATGTAGGTTGACGACCTGACCCGGGCCCGCCGACCAGATGATCTGTTCATCCTCGACTGTGCCAGGGGCCGCTTTACGGCCGGCCGGGATATGGGTGCCATCGTCGCTTGAATCGTTCATCGACTGTGCCAGGGGAAGTGACGGCACTAATCTGCTGGGATAGTCGCGTTGCGAAAACAAAAAATCCCGACACGACCGTGCGGAATTAGGGGTAGCCGCATGGGGCGTCTCATCGCCTCAAGTGTCACACGCAATCTGTGCGGTCTCGACATGACAGGCAATACAACATCTAACGGCACGGTGTCGGAGTTTGGGCCGGACCGTGGCGCGGCGATGGTCAGAAACTGACCAGCACCCAGTCGAGCCGCGACCTGTCAGCGATTGCGCGGTCGAAATTCGAGGTTTTCCACAGCGACTGTGAGGAAAAAGGAAGGCCCCTCGAAAGGGGCCTGGATGTGGATCAGACTGCTGGTTTGATCGACGCGATGCACTGGCGTGGAATCCGCCAGTGTGAACCGTCGTCGGCGCGACCAATCAGCGGCTTCTTGGAGGCCAGCGTCACCGTTTGCGGCACACAGCCCTCGGTGAGCGTGACTTGGTCGCCGATGGATGCCGCGGTCACCGTGCGCTTGAGGCGTTGTTTGTCGGCATGACGCCGGCGAACACGCGCT
This sequence comes from Salinisphaera sp. T31B1, assembly GCF_040361275.1. Taxonomy (NCBI): domain Bacteria; kingdom Pseudomonadati; phylum Pseudomonadota; class Gammaproteobacteria; order Salinisphaerales; family Salinisphaeraceae; genus Salinisphaera; species Salinisphaera sp. T31B1. The sequence goes on from NZ_APNH01000005.1 coordinate 324,319, forward strand.
CGCCACGGTGCGGCGAACTCACTGCCGGGTACCGGCACCTCGTCGAGATAGGACACCGGGCACGAGAGCTCGGCCGGTCCCATCGATTCGGTGACGGGTTTGTAGCCCCAGCCATAGCCCGGATCGCGCACCATCAGATAAGCGACGATGAATCGACCAAACTCGGGGTATTTCAGGTTTTCCTGAACGGTCCAGAGCACGTTGCCCCGCACGCATTTGCGATGCGTGCGCAGGTTGGGATCACCTTCGGTGAGATGCTGGATGAGTTCGGCCTTCGTCTGGCCTTGTGTGATTAACCATCCCATGGTGCTGCTCCTGTAAAAAAGGGGAACACCGGAGCCCGCCAAGGACACTGTGTTCCCCGCAGGTGGATGAAGACAGCTGAAACTGTCCGATATGGCGTATGAAACGCCCGACGGATGGTTGTGGTAGAAGATGACGCCGGCGGCGTTGTGCATCAGACACTCCTTGGCGACTTCTCGCGGATAGACCGCAGCGCCGTCAAGCGTGCCCCGGAACAGCGTTTGGTTATCGATGACACGGTTCCGGGTGTCGAGAAAAATCGCCCCGAAGACCTCGTGTTCGAGGCGGGCGAGTTGCAAGCGCAAGTAGTCGCGCGTGGCTGCGGGATCGGAGAGCACGTTCCTTTTAATGAGTCCGCGCTCGATGATCTCGATGGCTTGTTGGACGATGGCGGACTCGTCCGGCGTGATGGATAGCAGCATGGTTTTGCTCCTTGGAAAAAAGGGCACACCACGCCCAGCGGGGCGTCGGGCGCCCCGCGGTGGGTCGAAAATGCTCGCTGGAAACGAGCGGGTAGGCAGTCAGATCAGTCGATGGCCGCGAAGATGGCCGGGCCTTCGGTATGGTCGCCGGCATAATCTCTCAGCCGATCGAACATCTCCTCGTGCCTTGGGCTGCGCGTCTTCCAGACCAACGCATTGAGTGCAAAAAGTGTCGCGACGACGCCGGCGGCATCGGGCGACATGTCGCCTTCGTATCCGTTGCCGGCACAGCAGATCCGGATGCTGTCGCAATCGAGATCCGGGGCCATGTAATAGCCGCCGTTGCTCAATTCGTAAAACGTCCAATAGCCGCCATCGTAGTCCGGCGCCAAGTCGGACAGCGCGTTGTAAACCAGGGATTCGCCGATCAGCATGTTCGCGCCACGGCCGAAAAACCGAGGCAGGAACCGCATCCGTTGATGGTCGGGAACCCACGTTGCCGTGAGGAGAATGGACTGGCCGTCGACGGATTCGTCAATTGCATAGGGCATGGTGTTGCTCCTTGGTGAATAGGGGCAGACACCACGCCGCACGGGGTGGAATTGCCCCGGGGTGGGTGAAAAGTCTCGCGTCAGCAATTCAGCCGGTGCCGAGGCTACTCGGCGAACACGGCGAATTGAGGCCTTGTTCGCCGGCAAAACGATCGAGCCGATGTGCCAGTTCGTCGATGAAGAACGTGTCGAAGACGCGATCCGACCCCGCCGCGTTCTTCACGGCGATGTCGTGCTCGCCCTGAACACCGGCCAGAAAGCCAATATCAGAGATCGTGAGATCGGCCTGGCCGAAGACATCGAAAAGCGCGTCGGTATCCTGATCGTATAATTGGCAAACCGACAGGTTGACTAGCGGTTCGCGATCGGGTCGCCCTTCGGTGTCGCAAATACCGATCGCACACGACACAAGACGTTCCTCGTCGTCGTAGCTGCGATAGATACAGCTGGCACCGCTCAGCCGCCCGGCGGGCTGCCGATTGACGATAAAATGGGTATGCACCCGGTTGAGGATTGTCTGACGATCGTCCTCGGTGAGATAAGCCATGGTGTTTCTCCGGAGAGCGGGAAACATCGATCCCCAGGGATGATATTTCCCTGGGTGGGCAAAGAACCGCCAGCAGAGCGGCAGTCGATGACGAAGTTTGGATCGAAGCTCGAAAGCCGCCTCGTCGCACGATCCGGCGAGGCTTTAAGGGCCGCTTTATACCCAGCGGTAGGGTTGACATATATAGGTTGGCCAAAATCGTGCCGCCGTGTCAACAGTCGGTTCAGAACTATCCGGCCGAACGTCGAGCCTCATGAACAAAGCCGGGTTATAAGCCGAATCGACCGTTTGGGAATTCCTCGGTTGGGACCGTCGGCTCGATCCCGTCGGCGTATCACGCCGAGAATGCGCGCCTGAGGGCTCGTGGTTCGGCAAGAAAACGGGAAGCGGTGCCCCACCCTCAGCGGCCGCATGCGGCGGATGCCCAAGGGTGTCTTTCAGGTCCGTGGGGTGCTAGTTCGGCGGCGAACGTTCGCCCGCCCTGACATATATAGCGATCAGAGACGCTAAAGATACTTCGCACCCGACCCGCACCAGGTGTACTATTTGATAATACAGTTGGCAGGAGGCCATGCAATGCCACGCACCACCAGCGTCATTCTGAGCTCGCATTTCGAGCAATTCGTTCAGAGACAATTGGCCAGCGGTCGCTATAGCAACGTCAGCGAAGTCATCCGCGAGTCACTACGTCAAATGGAGGACCAGGAAACGCGCTTGTCCGCGTTGCGCGCCGAGCTCGATACCGGAATCGGGCAGCTGGACCGGGGTGAGCATACCGATTGGAAAAGCCTGAAAGCCGAATTGGATGCCGGTTAAGGCCGTCCGTCTATCGCCAGCGGCGGCGACGGATCTGCGAAAGATTCAGCAATACACGAGCGAGCGATGGGGCCACGAGCAGTGGCTGCGCTATTCGGATGAAGTGGATCGTCTATTCGAGCAACTGAGCGAAAATCCGGAGCTCGGGCGGCTACGTGACGAGATACGTCAGGGGCTACGCAGCGTTCCGATGGGTTCGCACGTCGTTTGGTATCGCACGCAGGCCACCAATCTAGACATTGTGCGCATACTCCATGCGGCTATGGATCCGAATATGCGGCTGTAGATACGAAAGACGCGGCGCTGCAAAACAACGTGAAGTCGGAGTGAAGCGGTTGCCCGTTTACCGGTATACGCCGGCAGAGCTATGCTTTGTAGTGGAGAAGTCTCAAAGGGAGGCGATATGACCACGGACAACAACGCACAGACGCAGTCGACCGCGGCGCCCCAAGGGCGGTTTCGAACGATGGCGCGCTGGCTCGGTGTTGGCGCCGCTGTGGCATTCGCGGCGACGGTCATCGTCTTGGCCATCATGAACTGGCAGAGCGTTCTAATCGTGCTGGCGGTCGCAGCGATTCTGGGCCTGATGCTCAAGAATGGAATTCCTAAAAGCAATCATGATAGCGACCTGGAATGGCGATATGGGCTTGCCGGCCCAGGTTGGTATCGCGGAGACACATTCATATGCTCTGATGAACGGGATGATCATTAGCGTCATTTAAAGAGGGAAGCTGTATTTACAGCTTCCCTCCCGAGACCGTGCTTTGAGTTTTCTGGCCACCTTGCTTGCCAGCATTTCCTGTTTCGTTCCCACCTTGTTTCATGGCACCTCCCAACGCACTACCGGCCCCAGCACCAGCCCACCCCAGCATCGCGAGCCAGGCCGTGGGAAGCACCACCACCATTGACGCCTGCACCAGGGTCAGAATAGAAATGTCATAAGCATTGGTGAGCCCGGCCATGAAGCCGAGCTTGGCTGCGTTGCTCTGGTAGAGCATGGCCACCAGGTTATTGCTCAGCCAGCGGGACAGGCCGAACCAGAACGTCAAGGACGCCAGACCAAAGTAGGAAAACGTCAGAATCCCAGCCACCTTGAAGCTATACCCGGAGATCACGATCAAGACGGGCATGGCGATGACCATCGCCATCATCAGCAGATACTGAACCATGGGCATGGCACGCGCGGCGACATCTTTCATGCCCTCCGCGGGGAGCCAGCCCAGGCCGGCGCCGATCGCGCCGGCCACGGTTCCGACGGTACTGTTGAGTTCATTACCGCCGCCGGAACCGGACACGACATCGCTGCCCGAATTGCCGTTCGCCATCCCGCCCTGTGTGTTCAGCAGGGCCCGAATGGCATAGTCGTCAGCCGTGGCCGACGTGAACGCTGCATGGATATTCTGCCAGAGGTTGGGGTCGATCTGATCGTGTAATCGGGCCTTGAGCCCGTTCCCGGACGCCGACCACCATTGTTTGCAGGTGGGATACCCGCCTTGCGATGGGCCGGTCCCGAAGCCGGAATCGCGCGAGGCGTTGTAAGCAAATCCCTTGACCGGCCGATGGGACTGAAAGCTGTCGTAATAGCCCGCGGTATTTAGAAAATAATGCGACCCGATCCAATCCGTATCCTTCGCCGTGGCCGCGTCCAGACTCGTGGATTTGCGGAACAGTTGGGTGCGCGATCGGCCGTAACACCAACGCTGGAACCGGACGACCTCGCTGCGCAAGGTCGGATCCTGGATCGCCGTGCGATCGAGCTCGGTGCGCAGATACTGGTAGTCGGTATCACAGGGCAGGGCTGCAAGCGCGGCATTGGTCACGCCGTTCGACACTGCGTGAACGAAGGCCCACCACAATGGAATATCGGCGGTTTTGCCGCCCAAGGACGCGCCGGCGCCGGTGGACGTGCCGCCGGTGCCCACCTTGATGCCGCACTTCTCATAATGCTGTTGATCGTAATTCGCCGGTGCGAACTGCACGCTCATCAGGGGCACCGCAGCAAACGCATACACCAAAAGCATCGCGTACAGCGTGGTTTCGATCCGGTTGAGCGCGAGCAGCCCCTTGTTGCCTTCGTCCTCGCCTTCGCGGCGTGCGGTATACCACTCTCGCAGAATGAGCGCGGCAAAGGGCAAGGCGGCGAGCATCGTTTTATTCAAGACGCCCCAGATCGCGTTGTTCACGATCCAGCCGAGCATCAGCACGACGTTCTCGAAAAAATCGAATACGGACAGATCCACGCTCATGACAACCTCCGTCAGCCCGCCATCATCCAGTCGATGAGATCGGGTGCATTCGCCACCTCGACCGCGACGATCACCACCAGGAACATCCGCTCGACACGAACGAGTCGTTGGTGTGCGGCCTCACCGCCGTCCGTCTGACGGTTCTGCAGAGCGCGCAGCCGCGGGCGCCAGCGCGTGATATAGAGCGTGCCGATGACGACATAGATGCCGATACGCCAGAGCAGGGCGTAAGGGGCGATGCGGGTCAGGCAGTGGCTGAAGGCAACCGCGCCGCCGGCCATTGATACCCCAACCGCAACGAGCGCGAGCGCCACGACGAGGACCGCGGCCCAGGCGAACACAAAGACCGTCCAGGCGCCGATCCGGCTGGCTCTACTGGCTGCCATCGATAGCGCCCCGGCTGTCGGTCTCGCGATCGCCTGTCCGCGTGTTGGCCGGCGCGCCGCGATCGGCGGCACCGCGGTTGCGGGTCAAGGCCATCGCGGCGGCGTTGTGGGCCAGCGACCGGCGGACCTCCATCTCGGTGCGCAGTGCCTGGATCCCGCGATCGAGATGGGTCAACTCGCCGTCGATGGCGTCCTGGCCTTTCCTGTTGTTGGCGATACCGGGCTCGTCCGAGCCGGCTAGTATGATTCGCCGGGCCCAGAGGGCTTGCGTGAGCGTGCGCGCCAACGCCATCTCGGCGGCCAGACGGTGTGTCAACAGTGGCCCCTGCGGGTCATGTTGTAGCGATTTGATGACGCCGCGGGAGACCGACAAGGTGGCGCCCGCTGAGACTTCGCGCAGTTTGGCGGCCGTGATCGGCTGACTGCCGTTCGCCATGGCCGTCAGTTTCTGCTCGATCGCGTCCTGCTGGTCCTCGAGCGCGCGCATCAGGCCGGTACCGGACTTCGACTCAACCTTCTCGCAGCCGCTGCAGGTCCGGATCTGTTTATCGCCGACGACATCGGTAATCCAGTCTGAGGCATCGGTGGGCGAGCCCCAGACGGTGCACATGCCACCGTGACACCCGGTACCCGTGCCGGCGTTGCTCCCACCGGATCCCGAACCGCCGCTGCCAGGCCACGCGCCGCTGGACGTCGGCACGCTGCCCCAGCCCTGGCCACCGCCGGATACCGGTTGCGTGCTGGTCGGATCCGAACGCCCGTGCAGGATGTTGTATCCGGCCACGGCGGTATCGTGGATTACCTTAACAGGCTGTTGCGCGATGCCGCCGCGCTTTTCACCGCCGACCCAGGTCACGCCCTTGTCGCCACCCTGGGATTCGACGGTCTGCTCGGCAGCCACGGCATCGCCATTGGTCGCGGCCGTATACTGCCAATTCTCGGCCTGGGCCTGTTGCTGCCAGCCGCCCGACGTGATCGCATCGGCGGCGCGCTTGGCCATGGCCTTGCACGACGTCTTGGCTTTGTTGAAATCCAGCCGACCTTGTAGCACGCCGTTGGACAGCAGGTCATAGAGACCGGGCGCGGCGCGTTGGATGATCATGGCGGGCAGGGCGGCCACCGCGCCGGTGGCGTTCTGCACGACCGAGCCCATCATGTCCTGAAAGCCGCGGGTTGCGCCGTTGAGCTGATTGGCGACGGTCGCCTGCGGATCGAGTCCGCTGCAGGCCGAGCCTTGATTCCAGTTGATGCCCAGCCCGAGGCTGCCGGGCTGATAGCCGCGGCCGGCCGACGCGCTCACCGGGCCACCGCCGCCAATCTGGTAGTAAAGATCGTCGCCGGCGGCCGATGAGGCGATTGGTGGCAGCATCAGGCATATTGCGCCGGCAATCGCCATACCAGCAGTCAGCGTGCGGCGTCGTGCAAGTCGATCGCGCAACATGGCGTCTCCCCCTTATTGGTGGCCCGGCTGGATCCGGGACAACTGCCAGAGCTCATCGCCGGCGCGGCGATAGAGCAGGATCATGGGTTCGGTTGTGCCGGCACTACGCCGGGCCCGGTCCAACGCCGCGTTGTAGCCGGGGAGTACCCGGTTAGCCTGTTGGGCGTGCTGTATCTGTTCGACATTGAGCTTGTAGCTCGCCGTGGCATGGAACTGAATACGGTTCTCGCTCAACTGATTGCGGTGGTCGACCGTGAACTGGTCAATATCGAGCAGGCCGTGAAAGCGTTGATTCAGACGATCGAGAACGTCCAGGCGCACCGTGTCGGCGGACGGCCCGACATCGGACCCGCAGCCGGCCACCATCGTGATACACAGCATCAGCGCCATCGGCAGTGCGGTGCGCAGAGTTGAAGACCGGAAATGGCTCATCGGGGTCTCCCTAGCTGGCAAAAATCAGTTCCTGGCCGCGGCGCTGGCAGCATTCATAAGGCCGCCACAACGCCCAGACGTAGTCGCCGTCGTCGGCGAGCACGTCGCTAAAGCTGGCCGTGATGCCGCGATCGGGAAACACCGAGCACGATTGGGTCGGGTCGGGTTGCAGGCGTTGCCATTTGCCCGTCGACGCATCACCCTCGGTGATCGGATCCGGCGGCCAGTAGCCCGCACGTGGGCTCGCGTTCAGCGGCGTGTATACATGCGGCTGCCCCTCGCGCGTGACGAAGTCGGCCACACGCTGGGCGATCACGGCCGCAGCCTTGTAGTCGTTGGCCTGATTGATGAAGCCCGAGCGGGGATAGACGTTGCCCCAGATGTCACCGGTCGACCCGACTTCCCGCATACCGGGCGTCAGAGCTTCGGGGTAACCCGACTCCGGCACGCCGCCACGCCAAGCCAGGGAATCGAAGACCGACAGGAAATAGGGCTGCATCGGCGTGGCCGCGGAGTCGCAGGTATAGCCCACACTCGACAGCAGATCGAAGCCGGCCGCGGCGGGATGGCCCACCGCGTCGGCGTTCTTGAACCGGACGTTACGGTGATCGCGGCCGGCCCGACCCTCGGTCTGGTTGCCACCCGCTTGGGCCGTGGCGTTGCTGGGTGCCAGGGGCGAAATCACCGACCAGGGATTGTCGCCGGTCTGCTGATACACCGACACCACCAGATCCGGCATGTAGTGCCGGACCTTGACGCTGGTCTGCGTATAGCAGCCGAACGGTGTACAGGTCAGCCATACGCAGACGCCAGTGACTTTATAGTCCAGGCAGTTCCATGAGGCCGCCGAGGCAACGATCGTACCGGTATCGATGGCCCGGGCCGAGCGTGGCACGATGGACGCACTCACGAGCAGCGTCAGCGCGGCAAACAGTAGAATCGGGGTGCGTCGATGACTCATGATCATTTCTCCCTGGCTGCGGCCCGGTGGATCTCGGCGACCGCGGCTTTGACGTTTGGTTGGCCATAGACGACGTACCGGCCATCAACCACGACGGCCGGTACTTTCGTCACGCCCAGACGCCAGGCCCGCAAAAGGCCCTCGTAGGCCTGGCCATAGGATTTTCTGAAGCGGGACAGACGCTTCTGAACCGCCCGAGCGGCGGCGTCTTGCGTGCCGGGCAGGCCGTCCGACAGCTGCTTGTCGAGCCGCGAGGGCTGGTCGAGCTCGACCACGGTCACGCCATCCGGGACATGGGTGACCGGCACGCCCGCGATCATGAAGACCTCGGTCTTGGCCATCGCCGGCAGACTCGCGAGCAGTAAACCCGCGCAGAGTGTCGTGACCGCGAGCGCGGCAATAACCGACGCCTGACGGAATTTGACCCCCCGCTTGCCTTTGACCGTCTTGAACGGCGCGCGTACCTGGGACGCGTCGAGACGATTCGGTTTCATGATGCGCCCTGATGGTTGGCGCCGGCGGTCGATTTCATGCCGCGCGCTTCGTCCATCTTCGCGGCGATATGCAACGCCGCATCAAGCTCGCTGCAGCCAAGCTCGTTCATCACTTGGCGGCGCTCGGCTTTTTCCTCGCCCTCGGTGCCGGCCAGCGCCAGATAACGGCTTTGCGGCACGATCCGGAACAGCGCCTCGAGGCGATCCGCGAGTACCACGCCCTCGGTATATTTGCCGTTGGCTTTGGTCGCCGACCGGATCAGCTGTTTCTGGTCAGCCGACAGCGTTTTGAAACGCGCCAGTTGCTCGATTTCATCGGGGGGCGTCACCAGACAGACATACCACTCGATCATGTTGAGCAGCCGTGTGGCGGCGTCCGGGAAATCCTCGAGGTTCTGGGTTGCCAGCCAGATCCAGTAGGACAGCTTGCGGCCCATCTTTCCGGCCTTGACCAGATAGGGCGACAGCAGTGGGTTGACGGTGACGACGTGACACTCGTCGATCGCCTGGATGATCGGTCGCCCGGAATACTGGTCGCGCTCGGCGATGCCGATGATGATGTTGGTGAGGCTGATCACCGACAGCGCCAGCTGGGCTTCGTAGCCGTCCCGCGAATAATGGGCCAGATCGACTACGGTCACGTCGCACTCGGGCCAGGCGTCGCCTTCGCGGTTGAACACCTGGCCGTCGAAGCCGTCGCACAACAGGCCCATGGATTCGGCCATGTCGTGGGCCTTGGCCCGGCGGACATCGGGCAGGTCCTCGCTGCGCGACAGTGCATACAGCGCATTGCGCACGTCCTCGGCCAGGCACTGGCGGTTCTCGGCCTTCGTGGTGACGGCCGCGTTGTAGATCGCATCGCGGACCAGGCGCCGATCCGAGCGCCGGAACTCCGCGTCCTCCTTCGCGTCGCCGCCGGTGATCATCAGCCGCGCAGTGATCTCCATCTCGCCCAGCAGATCGCGCTCGCTGTCGTCATCCTCGTCTTCGGCGACCGGTGCGGGTTCATCCGAATGGCGATCGTCGGCCCGGTCAAACACGCTGCGCGCCTGAGCCGCATCTGCCGCGAGCAGCCGATGGGCGTCGGCGAACAGCGGCAGGGGCGGGGCCGCGCCCGGCGCCAGTTTCACTTTGTTGACCGACAGGCCATGCCGGGCCAGATCGTCGGCCAGCAGGCCGAAGGAGTTGCCGACCTCGATGATGAACAGCCGCGGCTTGCGCAGTGCCATGACCTGGGAAAAGATCGCGTTCAACGTCGCCGACTTGCCGGCGCCGGTGGGTCCGAATATCAGCATATGCCCGTTCTTGGCGCGATCGTCGAGCGACAGCGGGTCGAACGAGAACGTGCCGCCACCGCGGTTGAAGAACGACAGCCCCGGATGGCCGGTACCGCGCGAACGCCCAAAAAACGGCGTCAGGTTGGCCAGATGCTGCACATAAGCCAGCTGGGTATACCAGGCGTGCTTGTCCTCGGCCGGGTCGTAGGCCATGGGTAGCCAGCGCAGGTAGGTATTCAGTGGTGCGACTTCGTCTTCGGCCGCGACCGGCTTGAGCTTGGCCTGTTGCAGCTGGGTGGTCAGGGTGAGCATGCGTCGCCGCAGGTCCGCATCGTTGTCGCCCCGGATGAAAAAGGTCAGGGCGTACTGATACAGCTTATGTTGTTCGGCCAGCATTGCCCGCGCCTTGTCGCAGTCATGGCGGACCTGTGTGGCTTTGACGCTGTCGCCCACGGCTTTGGCGCGCAGCCGGTTGATATGGTCTTCCAGCGGCTCCTGGGGCGTGGCCACGATCGTGAGTGCCATGATCGTGTCCTCGGGCAGCTGATCCATGATCGCGTTGTAGGCCTGGCCCTTGGAACGCGACATCTCGCCGGTGATATGACCGACGTCGGGTGCCCGGCGCATTTCCTCGACCGGAATCGCCCGATGCGGCAGACCGTCGAAATACCAGACGCCGGTCTCGACGTCGCCGACCGGGTTGTTGTGGATCACGTCTTCGCCGAGATCGTAGTGCGCGAGCGCCGCGATCTCGTCGTCACCGGGATAGGTCATGCGTTGATAGAACGGATCCGGATCGTCCGGGTCACTGGCCGGCGCCGGATTGAACCAGGGCAGCAGCCAGTGTTGGACGGCCGCGCCATCCATACGCTCGATATGCACACCCGAGCCGGACAGGGCCGCGGTCACCCGGTCATAGACCCGGTTGGCCTCGTCCTCGGCGACCGGCGCCTCAACGCTCGATCCGAGCCAGCGATACAGTAGCAGCCGCACGCGGCGCGTCTGGCCGCGCCAGCGTGTATTCGTGATGCGGTCATCGTGAAAGATGCCGCCCGGCCGGGAAATCGTGTGCAGATGATCGGCCATACCATTCAGCCAAGCCTGGGTGAACGCATCATCGGCCAGATGCGGCGCGGCATGGGCCCGCAACGCATTCACATCGTGGGTCGGATCGATCTCGTCGCGCGCGAAGATTTGGATCACCCAGGGATTGTTGTCGTACTCGGGCAGGCCGTCCTGGAATCCCGATTCGATCTGATCACGCACGGCCGACAGGGCGTCCTGCGAGCGGCCCTCGGTCGGGACCGGCCGAATCTCGGCCGCGATGCCGACCGACATCCCGTCCTCGAGCAGGAAACAGCCCGATTCGGCCAGATACTCCACGAAGGGCAAGTAACGGCTGAATGAGGGCCCGCGGTCATAGGATTGCCTGATTTCGCTGCGCGTGAGCGGCGTGCCGCGCGGCTGACCGTGCTGGCTGTTCGTGTCGTCGACGGGATCCGGCTGCGGCGTGTGGCCGTCGCCGGCGTCGGCGCTGGCCTGATGGAATCGCTTACTCGGCAGCAATCGGAAGATTGGACCGAATAGCGCGTCGACCGGCGTGCTCATTGTGGGCTGCTCCCATGATCGGCAATCGGCTGATAAGCGGTGCGCTCGCCCGGTTGGCCATAGTGCGGCCGGCCATACAGCGGAAAGATCGTGGTGTAGCCGGGCACCGGCACCTGTTCGCCCGATCCGCCCGAAAGATGCGGGAAGATATAGAGCGTCAAATCCGGATTGGGCAGTCGCGAGAACTGGCTGTGAATCTCGTTGGTCGCGGTGCGCGTGTAGGCGCTGCGCTCGGCAGTCAGCTTCTGCGCGCCGAGCGGCCGGCGCAGCGCCGAGCGGGCACGTTGTAGATTCGTCGTGTGATCACCGTCACTGTCGCCGTCTGACGCTGGCGAAGCTCGACCGGTGGTCGTGTTCTGCCAGATCCCGGCCATGGTCGTGCCGTGGGTCGGCAGCAACTCCTCCTGCGAGGTCGCACAGCCCAAGAGGGCCATGGCCGCCGTCAGCGCGAGGCCGCTAATCGAGGCTGCTTGCGCGTGTGGGATGCGCATAATGCACCTTCCGTCCTTGGTGTTCGTAGTCGATGGGCAGCTGCTTGTCGATGTTCACCGCGACGGCCTGGCCCGGCGGGACATAGACGGCATCGAAAGTCTGGCCAAAGCGTTTCTGGATCCACTGGCGCACTTCGTTAAGGCCGGAGGACGCCGCCGAACCGGCGATATACTTGCCGACATTGCCGGTGACGCCCGTGGTGGTACCGAGGCCCGATACGCTGGTGGTGGTCTCACCGCCGGCATAAGCGTTGGCGCCGGCCGCACCGGCCGACAGCAGCAGACTCGTCAGGATGAATGAGCGCGCATTGGTCTTGCGCGTGCCGGCGACACAGGGCACGCCCTGGGGATTGGACAGATAGCCGATCTCGTCATCATTGCTGTCATTGGAGCCGCCTTCGCCCGGCGTGTCGGATTTCGGCACGGTCCGGATCGTGCCGTCTTGGAAGACGAACGCGATCGACTTGACCTTCCCGCGCACGCACGACAGCGTCCAGTCGCCGGTGGCCGTGCCGGAGACGATCGCGCCCTTGAGCTCGGGCAACTGGATACCGTTGGCGGTCAGGTTCTTCGGGCCGATGACCACTTTGAAGGGATAGGGGTCGGTGACCGACCCGTTGATCGGCACACGGCCGAGCAGGGCGGTCATGGCCACGGACCCGACCAACGTCGCGTTCTTCGGTACGGTATAAACCGGCGTGCCGGCCGCGGCCTGGTTGTCGTTACCGGACAGGGCCCGGTCGGCGCGTTGGCCGGCCGAGGCCACCGCCTGTTTGCCGGAGGCGAACGCCGTCGAAAACGCCGAGCCGCCGTTGTCGGATTGACCGTTGCCATCCTCGGAACCGGCGCTTGCGGCGCTGACTCCCAGCGGATTGACCCACGACAGCCCGCCCTGAGCGTCGGCCGGCGTCTCGTCGTTCAGGCCGAGGCCGACCGGCATGTCGTTGTTGTTTTTGTTGTCATCGGAGTCGATGTTGATCGTCGCGCGCAGACCTTCGATCTTGCGATTCAACGACTCCACCAGTGAGCTACGCTGATGCCGGCTTTCCGATTGTTGCTTGGCCAGAGCGTTGTTGATCGCGCCCTGCATATTGTGTTTTTGCTTGGCCAGCTGCTCGTTCTGTTCGCGCAGCTTTTCCGACTGCTTCTGTGAGTCGGCTAACTGCTGTCGCATCTGCTGTACCTGTGCGACCAGCGTCGAGACCGTGTCCTTGGGGCTGTCGGCCTCGACGCCAAGCGCATTGCGCTCGCTTTCGGTCAACTGGCGGGTGGCCGGACCCTGTTTCTTGTCGGCCGTGGCCGTTTGATCGTCACCGCGGTGCAGGCAGGAGCGCAGGCCGAGCACCAAACCGATGGCGATCAATACCGGCACGCCGAACTTGAGCAGGGCATTGGACTTAATCTGCATCATCGGCCTCCGTTGCCCTATCGCCCGCCGGCGGGGTCAGCGCATCGGACAGCCCGCCGTTTTTCGTTACCGCGAACAGCGTTGTGGTATCGATCAGCGCGCCGGCCGGCCCGACCGTGTCGTGCATGAAACTGGCCGCATAGAAGGCGCCGGCGAGATTCCGCGGATCGAGCTGAAAGCGTCGGTTGGGATCGCGATTGGTGATTTCGATCGCGGTCACCGTGTAGGGCGCTTCGCGCCATGCGGCGAGCGGCTTAGCGGCCACTGGATAAGCTGGCAGCAAGCCTGAAATGCCGCCATGGGCCACCGCGATGCGATGAATCCGGCGGCTTCCGGCCACAATCCGCTGCGGTGAATACAGCGCCTGTGCGGCGTGGCGGACCAGCGCCACCGGAATCGGCGCGCCCTGATAACGCGATCCGCCGGGGAACGCGTCGGGCGGTACCGGTTTGTATTGGGCTTGCGACGTCGACCCCTGATCGGCGCCGCCGGAAGCCTGGCCCTTCGACGTCTGATCGGGATCGATCTCGACTTTCACGGTCTCGTCAGACGCGTGTTTCACGCCCGACAGATCGAACAACAGGATCTGGCCGGTTGTCATGTCCTGGATCTGGACGCGCTGGGTATCGAATGGCTTTTTGGCTTTCAGATACACCGCGCCGCCCGTCGACTGCACGCGCAAAACGTCGGGATTGGCGATTTTCGGCGGCAGGCCGACCCGGACTTCGTGGCCGAAGACCACGATGCGTTCGGTACCGACCGGCAGCTTGATGTCGATGGGCTCGCGCTTCGAGTGCCGAATATCGGTCGCGTGGGCGCTCGTAAACGCGGTCAAGGCAAGCACGAGCACGCCGAACAACGCCCGCCAGTAGCTGCGATCGGTTGGATGGGCGGGTTTCATCAGGAATCATCCTCCCCGGTACCGGCCTCGGCCGGGCTGATATTGGTGGTCTCGGAGGCCGGTGTCTTATGCGGCCAGCTCAGGCGCACCGCCGGCTTGGCAAAGCAGTCCAGTTGCAGGCCGAAGGGATTGGTTTCGGGATCGACGTCGGCTCGCACCACCCGCAGGAAATAACGGATATACAGGTCGCGAACCGGGGTTCCCTGCAGGTATTCGTTGATCTCGGCGTTGAGCGAGATGACCCAGTGATCGCGATCGAGGATCGTGACGTCTTCGGGTTGATAACCGTGGCCGGGAATCTCCTGGAGGGTGCGCACGCGATCATCAAGCTCGTTGCGATGCACACGCCGCTTGTAGTTGCGGGCGAGTTCGGTCTGGCAACTGGGCGTCAGATAAGACGCATAACGGCGCAGATTGGCCTTGTAATCGACCTCGCCGTCCTTGGGCCAGTGGTTGATCTGTTGCCAGATATACAGGCCGAAGGAATACACCGTGGACGGAGGCACTTGCCACCACTTGCGGGTCGAGCCACTGCGCAGATCGGGCGGATTATGGATGGTCAGATCCTGTGGGGCCTGGTACCAGCCGTAACCCGCACCGCACAGGAGCAGCGCCAACACCGCGATAATAACGCGCAGCGTTGCGATATGTGCGTCGCGGGCCGCGTTGCCATGGCGAAACCTGCTCACAGGGGGTCCCCGGTATGAAAACTGCGATCTCGGCGGGGGCGATAGGTCGCGGTCTCAATGATCAGTCCGGCGCTGTTGAAGCCGCGTTGGGCCGCGATCCACTGCAGGCGGCGGTACAGCCAGGTCTCGGGCCGGCCGCGCCGCAGCCGACGCATGAGCGTGCCGCCGAACCAGATCGCGATGCCGGCGCACACGAACATCACGGTCGGCAACATCGCGATCATGCCGATGGACCACCAGCCGATAATGCCGAGCGGAATGCCGGCCAGTAGGCCGCTGACCGCCACGACGCCGACCTCGCGGCCCGTCATGCCGCGAAAGACAATCGGGGCCTTGTTGAGCCGGGTCGGCACGAACGCGATGGTGTATTGGTCCGCCATGAAATACGCGCTTCACGCCAGGATGTCGGACGCCTTGTTGGCGAGCCAGATCAGGATCACGACGAGCACGACACCGACCACGACGACGGTGGCGAACTCGCCCCATTCGCCGCGCTTGGTGGCCTCCCGGAACTTGCCGAGCGCACTGCCGGCAACCACCAGAAACCCGGCCGTGGTCAGAATCAGACCGAGCAGGACCGCGGCATCGGCGAGATAGCCCTGGATGTTGTCGTAGAGGCTGCCGCCCCCACCGCCATTGCTCGGCTGTTCGATGCTGGGCAGATCGGCAAGCGCGACCTGCGGCAGGATGGCCAATGCCAGAAGCGCTGCGGATAGGGGCTTCCGGACGCGGCCTACGGCGTGTCCGAGGGTTCGCGCCAAGGCGAGCCGCTGAACAAAGGCGGTCAGTTTGATAAGGCGTTGCATGGTGCAGTTCCCCCGTGGGTCAGAGGTTGGAAAGCGCGATCCAGAGGATCACGAGGGTCAGCGCGACGATGCGCACAACGGCACGCTGCGCGATGGGCGTATCCACGCGGGTCTTCGCCCAGCCCAGATACACCGAAAGCAAAGCCCAGCCGGCCCAGAGCAGGATCGCGGTGGCGATAACGCCGGCCGCCATCACCGCGATGGTCGATGTCGACCCGCCGGCGGCGTTGTCGAAGGCCGCGCTCGGGCTCATGGACGGGGGCCGGGATCCTGGGCCAGATATTGGCCGGACAGCGGCGCCGGCTGGCGGGGCGGCAGTCGCGGCGGCGCGAGATAAGCCCGCAGGCCGTTTCGGATGTTGTTCACATTGGCCCGCAACCGGCCGACATCGAGAAGTACGCGTCGGCCGGATTGTTCACGTTGTCGGACGGCCAGCCGGTCGATGACCGTATTGATGCGGGCCAGCTGTTTTTCGATCAGGGCGATGTCCTCGCGCTGGATCGGATCGCGCGGTTCGGCCGCGTTCGCGGCCTGGCATGCGCTGCCCGCGGCCACCCCGCCGATCGTCAGCGCGATGGCGAGTTTCAGCCCGGCTCGAGAAGAAGTGGCATCAGTCACGTCGATGGCCCTCGTGATGGCTGACTAGGACGTGGGCCGCATCCTTCCAAAGCGGGCGCGCGGTGTGACAAAAAACCCCTGCAGCGGGCGTCGGAATTTTTTCGAGGCTCGCCCAGTGCCGTTAAGCCGGGCCTGGATCACACCTAGAGATATTTCTTGAACGAGCCGGTCGTCACGGAGATCAATAAGCCGAACAAGAGTGCGCAGGGCACAAGAAACGTGTTCGGGTTGACCGAGAACGGCACCGACAGATAAATGAGCCAACCGAGGATGAACACGGGGCCGGTCAGACGTTTGGCGTGGTGATAGATGAACGCCGACTCACGCCCGGCGCCGAACTTGCGCAGATCGCGCCGGACCAGGCCGTCGACGATGCCCACGAACGCGGCCATGACGAACAGGGGCACGGTCAGGGTCAGAATGAATACGCGTACCAGGACCACGAGCGAGACGTCGATCCCGGCCTGGCCGTAGGTGGCGATCGTGGCCGCCCAACCCTCGCTGCTGGTGTGTGCGGCAAACCAGGTCGCGATGCCGGTCCAGACAAAGACCGCGTCATAGACTTTGGTGATGACCAGGCGAGCCCTATCCACCGGGCGGGCGAAGATCAGCGAGTGGGTGAACTGTGTATCGATCCAGCCGAGCTCGTGGGTGAGCACGCCCTGCGCGTGGCGCGCTCCCGGCTGGCTCCACCAGCCGCAATAGATACCGATCCATTCGACCGCAATCGAGGTCAACATCGACACGGCGACCACGGCGATGATCCGAAACGGCAGGCCGACGGCCCAGCCGAACCAGGTCGGGCTTTTCTTCGCCGGATGGCTATCACGACCGCGCGCCATGCTTAATCCTCGTCGTCGGTGTCGAGCGCGAGGTCGTGAATGTTGTCGCCGGCCCAGGCACTGGCCGGGGCAGCCGAGCGCTGTCTTGCATCAGCATCGGTATCGGCGCCCGACGCGCCGGGCGACGCGAATCCGGTGGGTGCCGCGTTATCGATCGTGATCGGCGGCGGGGCGACATCGTCCCACCAGTGATCGGCGGTCTGGTAGCGCTCGCGCATGTGTTCGGCGATCTCGGACAGGTTGTTCGGGAGTTCCGCCGAGTCCTCGGCCTTGGGCAGCGGCATGCGGATCTTGAACAACTGACCGCCCTCGATCAGGGCGAACGCCTGACCCTTGGGCAGTGACACCACATCGGCGGGCTCGAGCATGGGCTTGGGTATGGTCGACACGCGATCGCCGCCGCTCGAGGAAAAATCGGTGTCGGTATCGACATCGGAATTGTCCGAGGCCATGGAGACCAGCATCCGGGCGCTGACCATGACTTCGCGCAGCTGGCGCGTGAGCAGCTGGGCGGTGGTTTCCTCGCGCACGCGCAGCATGACGATGTTGTTGAAGTTGCCGATGACCTGGCGCGCCTTGGGCGCGTTGCCGAGCCGCGCTTCGATATCGGACAGGGTCTGGGTATAGGCCGTGACCTGGATCCCGGCGCCGCCACCCTTGTTCATGAGCGGAATGAATTCGTCGCCGATGAGCTCGTTGAACTCGTCGCAATGCAGGTCGATCGTCGGTTTGGTGTCGGGATCCGCGCCGGGCAGACCGTCGTCGACGCCGCGCTTGTAAATGTCGCCAGCGACCGAGACCAGATCCGCGAACATGGAATTACCCACGGCCTGGGCGACCTCGAAGTCTGACAGGGCGTCCAGGCCGACATAGACGATACCGCGCTGACGGATCACCTGACGCCAGTCGAAGATCGGCCGTTCGTCGTCGATATCGTTGTAATCCGGCGATAGGAGCTCGGCGGTCTTGCCGGTGGTCAATTTTTCCAACAGCGGCAACAGCGAGGCCACGATCTTGTCGAAATAGGTCTTGTCGTAGCGCACGGCGGATCTGAGGCCCGCCAGCACGGGATCGGCAACCTTATTGCGCTGTAGGTAGATCTCGATCGCGACCACGCGATAATCCCGCCCCTGCATGTTGCGGGGGATTTTCTTCTCGTTGAGCCCGCCTTCGATCTCGATGATCTGTTGCCAGGCGGTCTCGTCAACCGCAGGCAGGGCGTGCTTGCCGTACTCGATCATGAGCTCGTCGATCGCCACCACGTCGGCCAGGATCTGTTCGTAGGTCGGCCGATAACCCAGCGCGTGCCGGGCTCGCGCCACGATATTCACGAAGCGCCAGGCGAACTCCCGAAAGGCCGCCGAGTTGCCTTCGCCGGATAACTGGCCGGACAAGCGCGTGGCGACTTCCGAGATCCGGCCAAAGCGGCCGACCGCGTTGTACCGCGCCGAGACTTCCGGATAGCCGAGATGGAACACGCGGAACGCATCGAGTCGGCCGGCACGTTTGGCTTCGACGTATAGGCGTTTCATGAGATCGGCATCGCCCTTGGGATCGATGACGATCACGACCTCGCCGCCGCCAATCTGTCGGCGGATGTCCTGCGTGACCAGCACTTCGGCAAACCGTGTCTTGCCGACACGGGTCGTGCCCTGAACCAGAGTATGGCCAACGCGTTCGCCCAGCGGCATATAGATATCGGTCTCGTTGGGCTCGACTGCATGCAGCGCCGGATCGCCACCGACTGGCGGCAGCGGGCGAACCGGATTCAGGATTGTATCGGCGCGCAGCGCATCCACTAGCCAGGTCAGATGCCGCCGTTCCAGGGGTGCTTCGAGGGCGCGTGCGGTGCGATACGCCAGGCTCGGGCGCAGAAAAGACTGCGCTTCGGGCTGCTGGGCTTCATACAGCCGGCGCGTGTGCTGAACCTGCCAGCGGAAACCGCGCCCCAGCCAGAGATAGCGCTTGCTGACCGGGATCCGTCGAGCGGACACGGCGAAACGCGGGAGACGCCGCATGCCCCGGCGATAGCGTATGACCCGCCAGGCCTGGATGAAACGATGCCCGCCGAAAACCATGAAACCCCCGGCCATGCCGTAGCCGACGCTCGGAGCAAGCGCGAGCATCCAAGGCGAGACCACGCAGGCACACGCACACAGCCCGCAGGCGCCGGCCGTATAGATCTCGACGGCCGGTCGCAGATTGGCTTCGATGGGATGCGCGCTGGCCATTACGGCGTGCGCAGCGCCTTCGCCGTGCGACCGCCGTTCGCCTGTTCGCGGCGAATCTCGTCATAGAGATTGACTCGGGCGCGCCGAAACACGTCGTGGATGGCATCGGTGGCCCCTTGCCGGGTGGCTTCGACGTTCTCGTGATAGACACTCGACTGATCGATGGGGTGAGGCGCGTGTTGGCTCATTGCTGAACGCCCTGGGGCGTGATGAGGAGGGGGTAGTGCGCTAGGTCCAGGCGGGCCGCGATGTCGTTACCGGCCACCGGCCGCAGCACGAGGCCTTTGCCTATGCGGCGCAGCTGTTTCAGTTGGGTCGCGGAATCGACGTTGACGACCAGGCCCACGGCGTGCAGATCCCGCAAGCGGTCGCCCCGTTGTTTCAGCCAACGCAACGACAGTGGATCGGCGCCGATGATGAAAAACGGGGTCATGCCCGCCGGCAGCGTCAGGTGTCGCGCGCGCACCGAGCCGGGCGAGAGCCGGTCCGAGTGGACCGGCAGCATGTCGGCTTCGCGCACGGGGCCGCGGCTCATCGCCTCGGCCCGGGCGCTGTAGGCGTGTTGCTCGTCGACCCCGGCCCCGGCAATCGGGGCGTAGTAGGACCGCGCCGATTGTCCGCCGTGGTCGGCGACCACGGTGAGCTTGGCCTGGGCGACGGCCAGCGGCGCCAGGCCGGCGATCAAAGCGCATAACAGCGTCCGATCAATCGAGCGCATGAGAACTCCCGCTATCATGGGTGGGACTGATCCAAGTCACGCGGCTTGGGCTGCTCGCATGCGCCTCATCGGCCGCGGGGCCGGCCGCTGCGACCGACTGTGCGCGTGCCGTGCGTGACGTGTGGCCGGTCGCCACGTGCACGGACGCGTCGCGCAATCGCGCGAGCTCGCGCTTGAAGGCCGCGCGATAGCGCGCGGCCGGGGCGCCGCCGGCGGGACGGTGATAACAGCCCGCCGCGTCAATCCAGCTGCCGCCCTGGCGTTGATGACAGTGATAAAGAATCGCCGCCGCGGCATCCAGGTTGGCGTAGGGATTGAGCGCGGCACAGGGATCGGCGAAACGCCCGCCGGCACTGAACAGCGTCTTCTGCCAATGCACGTTGAGTTGGCTGATGCCGACATCGACGATCTTCGTGTGTGTGAGCGCGGTGGTCAGCGCCTGGCATGCTGCGGCGCGGGTGGCATAGCGCTCGCCGGATCCGGCGATGTTGAGTGTCCAGGGCCAGGGCCGGCGACCGAACGACAGCGTCGTAGCGGATTCAGTCAGCGACAGGGCATAGAGCATCACCGGCGGCACCTGGTGGGCGTGGGCGGCGTTCGTATACGCCGCCGGCACGGTGTGCGGCCCGGCGAACGCCAGCGGGGCCACGCACCAAACAAGCCAAAGCAGGGTGCACCGGCGCATGATTCAGCGCGAGAACACGTGCGGCAGCGAATCCGCATCGATGGTGCGTACCAGCTTTTGCGGCGCGTGATTGAGCGTGATGTCGCCACTGCGCACGCGTTTTGGATTCAAGCCGACCTGTATCGCCCAGCGGCGAATCGCGTCGTCGCTGTCGGCATCCACGACGTAGATGTCCATAGGCATTTGAGAGTTCGCCTGCTTTTGCACGATGCGCTTGCAAGCCGAACAGTCATGGATGCGGACTACAATGGCCGGGCGTGACGACTGATCCAGGCCCAGCTTGGCTGCGGACTGCGGGCCGGCCATGAGGGCCTGGGTCATGCCCTGGGCATTGACCGGTGTTTGGCCGGCGTACATCTGGGAAAAGACCTGGTCATAGGTTTTCTGGAAGGCGAGCACGCGCTGGGTGCGCTCGTGTTCGAGGCGGGCGAGCTTGCGCGCGTAGCGGCGCCGTTCGGCCGTCGAGCGCGCCCGGATACCGAGTTCGGTGAGCGGGTCCAGCTTGTCGGAGCGATAGCCGTCGATGCCTTTAAGCAACGTCTTGTAGCGTTGCCATTCGGACACCGACAGATCCCATTGCTGTGCGGGTTGCTTGGTGATCGCTTTCTCGCGGGTCTCGCGTGATTGCGTGGCCTGGTCGGTGGTGGTCGGCCGCTTGAGCATCGCCGGCGCCGGATCCGACTGCGCCGCGGCCGGCAGGGACAGCGCCAGTGTCAGGCCGAACGAAAAGCCAATGAACGAGCGTCGAGCCATGGCTTAACCTCGCCGCGGCAGGGCGACGGCGACCGTGCGACCGTCGTGCGTGAAGGTGGCCGTGCCGGCATTGGTACGAATCGCGCGCAGCGTCCAGGTGCCGTAGGCGTCGCCGGGCGTCAGCCACGACACGCCGGACAGGCGCGCCGCGCCCTGGGGCCCGACGCCAAGAAAGTGATGCGTGCCGCGGACTTCGACGCCCACAATCGCGAACGGCGCATCAGTGGCTACCGGCGGCCGGATCGCTTGTGTCGCGGCACGGCGCACCGCCGAAGCCCCATGACCCTGCGCGCCGTAATCGCGCGCCCGGCTGTGGGTCGCGCTCGTGCGGCGCGGGGTGACCGCCCGAATATTTAGCGCCAGGCCGGTCCGCTGATGGACGTCGGCCCGGCGGTGTGCGGCCAAGGGGCAATTGCCGTAACGACCGACAAAGAGGCGGCGCATGCGGGCGCGCGCGAACCAGTCCGAGATCCCGGCCGACTTGACCTGGTCGGCCGCGGCATCCAACGCATCGGCGTTCGCGGCCTGAAAGAACACGTCGAATTGCTGATCCGAGCCGCCTGAGTTGGGGCAGTTTTTGACGATATTCTCGCCGGAGACCGGGCCCGCGGCCGGCGACGCGTCGTCGGATGGGGCGTTCGCGTCGCTGACATCGGCGTCGTCGGCCGATGTGTTTTTGTTACCACCATCCGTGGCGTCGTTGTCGCCCGCTTGCGGCGAGACCGCACCCGGGGCCGGCGTGCTGTCGGCTTGGGGCGATTGTCCGTCGGAATCCGTCTGGGCCGCGGGCTGCGGCAGCCGTTGCAGGCGTTTGGTGAGTGCAGCGACCTGTTGTTCCAGTGCGTCGATGCGCCGGGCCTGGTCATTCAGGCGCTTCTGATGGGTCTGTTTGATCGTGGCGATCTGCTGAGCCAGCTGTCGGACACGGTCAGGCGCTGGTGGCTTGGGTTTTGATGCCGCCGCAGTCACCTCCGACTTATCGCTGGCGTTGGGATCGTTGACCGGGATCGGTGAATCGTTGTGTGAGCGGTTGCCGGCGTGATCGGTAGTCTGGTCGGCTGCGAGATCGCTGTTTTGATCCGGTGTGTTCGCCGACTCGTCGTGATCGCTGCAGCCGGCGATCGGCGTCAGCGATGCGGCAATCAACAGAGCGATCGAAAGCGTGCGGTGTCGCATGGTCAGGGCCTCGTGGACTGGAACGAAACGGTCACCGTGGTCGTGGGCCGCGTGATCACTCGCGCGCCGATACGACCGAACCGTCGTTGGGTGCGGCCGGCGTGCGTGTCGTTGCAATCGCCGCCTGGCTGCGTCGGCTAAAGCACACGGTGCGATCGGCTAAATTGACGTGCAGCTGCCAGGCCGGGCCGGCGAGCACCTGCAGGGCGTCGGACAGCGTGGTCGGTCCGAGCTCGCGATGCACCGCCGGCAGCGATTCGGAGAAAAAACCGGCCTGCGCCTGGCGGGGGCAGAGACGCAGCCCGGAATCCCTCAGCACATGTTCCAGGCCGTCACGTACCGTCAGGTGCATCGATTGGGGGAGATCGATGGATACGGCTTGGGCCAGCAGATCCCGCTGACCGGAGGTCGGGGCCAGCGGGACCAGCTGATAGCGGCCCGTGCGCACGACATTCGCCGTGGGAACGTCCGAGGGGGAAGCATAGATGTCCGGCAAGGCCGGCGTGGCGTTTGCCACTGTGGGCGACCCGAGACGATGTTGGGTGCTGGCGCAGCCGCCCAAGGCCGGCAGCAGGATAGCGATAGCGGCAACGGCGACCGTCGCACGCGCGCTCGAAAACAAGGGGTGGGTCATGTCGTGACATTCCGCCGTGAGTTCACAGCCAAGCTGACCGAGGGGCGTAAGACGAGCAACAGAAAATCCCGCCGCGGCCTTGAGGAATTTTTGCTAGGGGGGCTGCAGGGTAAGAATCAGGCCGACGGGGCGGCGGCCCTAAGCAGACAATCGTCTGCAAGATGTTGAGTAAGGCATCTTGTTAATCCGATGAAATGAGCAATCTCTCGATTGCCCGAGCCAACGTTACGCAGGAGAGTGATAAGATTTCCGACGGCCACGCAACGGCACGAGCGAATAACTACAGACTGGGGGAAATATGGAGATTGTTAACGCAATTGTTCACAAAATCATAAAGGAATCAGGAGTTGTCGGCGCGACGACTCAAGACTCTGACGAAGAACTCGAGCGGACCGGTGAACTTAATGACCTAATGTTCACTTTGCTGGACAGCTACAACAATCGTAGTTCCCGCTACGCCGGTTCTTTTAATACGGACACAAACAACTACCCTTTAAGCTCGCATTTACAGCGGGTCCTTAATGGGAAGATATCATTTAAGGACTTTTCCGATTTAGCCGTAGAGCGCCTGCGAGAAGAGATGAACAGTGTTGTTTTCGCGAGTGGTGGTTATCTCCTCCTGATGCGCTATAGCCATAATGACCGAGACATGCTCCTCATCGCCAAACTGAACTCGCAGTCCGGCGCTATCTTCTCGGAAGACCTTCACAAGGTTGTCAGGGCACCATACCTCAACCTCGACAAGCTTCAAGTGGCTGCGCGGGTTGATCTTCGAGCGTGGCTCGAGGATGCTGAGAGGTACCTCACTTTCGTGCTGCGCCGCGATAAAGATGCAGGTCCGTCCGACTATTTTCAGAACTTCGTCGGATGCCAAGTCGACCAGGACTCGAAGGCTGAATCGAAAAAACTGGTAATTGTTGTCAGGGACTTCGCCAATGGGCTGGTTGAAGCTGGCGTATTACCTGAAAACGAAATGCCCGATGTACGCAGGCGAGCCTTTGACTATGCAGACGCCTTGCGAAAGAGCGACGCCCCAAGGGTGGAAAGCTTCGAAGCGCTGGCCAACGCTGTCTGGCCGGACGAACCGGAGGCATTTCTCCGCTTCTTCAACAATCACGACGAACCGCCCTCTGCAGGCTTTGTGCCTGATGCAACAACTATTAAGGCACTTTCAGATATTAACTATCGAAGCAAAGAGCTGACTCTTAAGATGACCTACGAGTTCAAATCAGCTCACGTTCGTGTGGTTGATGGCAAAGTTGTCATCGAGCAAGCGCCGGACCGGCTGTTACGAGAGCTTGCAGAGGGCTAAGTCGTGGCTGGATTCGAATCGATCGTCCAACTCTGCCGAAAGGCGGACAGCGCGAGTGTCGTAGGCACTGACCTAATGCTTGAACTCCGAAAGGAGGTTGATACTGCAACGCTTTACGATGCTATCGAGGCGGCAGGGTGGCGCGTTACATTAAGGGTCAATGGCCGCGAAGTCCCAACACCGTTAAACCGCCTTCCCGACAACGCCCATGCCACTTTGATCATTCATGGCATGACGCGTGAAAGAGAAGTACTCGCTAACAATATTGCCTCATTGTTGGCTTATAACGGTGGTCGTTTCCTTGGCGAGATGCCAAGGAATTTTTACCTTATCGAAGAGGATTACGCTGCGGGCGAAGTTCCTGTTCACGCACACGTTGCGCAATACCAGCGTGTACTACGAGTCGTCGAGTTCATTCGCGAGATTGCTGATGATGTACGAGAGGCATCGGACGCCGACGGCTACGCTGTGTTTCTAACAAATCGAAAGGTTGGTGTGCCACTGATCTACAAACACTGGGATCTTGATCACGTTGGTACTGATACTGAAATAGATGAAATTTTCGCTAGCGTCTTCAACCAGCACCATGAAGACGCAAGAAAAGACATCGCTCGGAGAGCGATCGTCAGAATGCTTGCTGGTGTTGCTCGAGAGGATCGATTCTCGTCCTTCGTGCGATCGCTTAGACACTTCAAAGAGACTTATCTTGCAGATTTCGATATCTATGCCTCCGCTTTCAACTTCGATAACGCGCGGGACGATTTTGAGCGAAAAAAACTCGATTATGTCGTCAAGCTTAACTCCATCGCCACAGACGCCATGGGGAAATTGATTGCCATACCAGTTGCGCAAGGTCTTCTCGCAAGCCAGATAAAGCCTGAGGCGGCAATGGCAGTTGCTAATCAAGCGCTGTTAGTAGCATCGTTTATCTTCGCGGCTATCGCCATCATAATCATTTTGTCTTACTCGCTTTCAATCCACCAGATTGAAAGCGAACTGAAATCAGAAGTTAAACTACTTAAAAGCCAGTCACGTTTGACTTACGAGAAGTTAAAGCCAGTTATTAATCGACTCGAGCTCCGAATCTGTATCCATCTTTGGGGTATCCCGGTCATCATGGTCGCGTTGCTTTGCGTAACCACGGCGATGACGTATTACGCATACAGCGCTATAGCAGTTACGACGTCTACATAGAGCGGTCGCTGTGCTGAGACGACTAGGTTCAATCCACGAACATTATGCAATCGCCGCTTCTGGCCGATAGAAGAAGCCACGCACGTTTTCATATAACGTAGTTAACCTGCAGTGACCGGTCGGCTGTGGTGGCCGGCGCGACAATGACCACTGTGAACTGTTGCAACGACTGACTTGTCGGTATCGGGCGCGCTCATACGGTATCAGCGCGCGATAGCTCTTGGGCGACGTCTTTTCCATGGAATAGAGCAGGTCATTCTTTGGCGATTTTCTTGCGACGTCGCTCGCTGCCGATCTGCACAGTGGCCGTGCAAGCGGGATATCCGGTACAACCCCAGAACGACCCATACTGGCCGGTGCGCTTGCGCATTGGCTTCCCGCACTTGGGACATTTCTTCCCCGCCGTGGGTTCGACGCGTTTGGGTACATTCAGGCCGCGCTGCTGCACCTGATCGACAGCTTGGCATACCCAATTCACCTGTCGTGCCACGAAGTCGTCGAGCGTCATGCGCCCGGCGCTGATCTTGTCCAGGGCCTGTTCCCAGGCGGCCGTCGTGGCGGGATCCGTGATCGCGCCGGGCAGGATGGAAATCAGGGTGCGACCGGCATCGGTTGAGACCAGTTTCTTCTTCTTTTTCGCCAAGAAGCCGCGGTCAATCAGCGTGGCGATAATGCCGGCGCGTGTCGCCTCGGTTCCAAGGCCTGCGGTATCTTTCAGGATCTTCCCTAGCCGATCATCGCTCACCATCGAGGCGACATTCTTCATCGCTGCAATCAGCGTGCCTTCGGTATAGTACGCTGGCGGCCGAGTCTGCTTGGCTTGAATTTCGGTACCGACCACACGGCATACGTCGCCTTCGGACACAGCCGGAAGACGAGCATTGTTGGTTTTTTCCCCGTCAGCCTCATCGAATGCGGCGACCGCTTTCCAACCGTCGACCACGACGGTCTTACCAGTGGCGCGAAATACAGCGCCGGCGATGTCGATCGACAAGATGGTGCGATCGTACTCGTGATCATCATAGAATTGGACGAGATAACGGGTGCGGATCATCTCGTATAGGTGTCGTTCCGCCGCGGACAGGCGACTCAGGTCTGCGTGTTTCGTCGTCGGAATGATGGCGTGGTGGGCCGTGATCTTCGTGTCGTCCCAGGCCTTCGACCGGCGCTGCGGATCCGCCTGTGCGATCGCAGCAACAGCATGCGGATCCGTTCGATGCATCGCATCGAGCACTGTGGCAGCCTCGCCAAACATGCTAACCGGCAGATAGCGGCAGTCGGTACGCGGATAGGTCACGGCCTTGTGCGTCTCGTAAAGCGACTGAACCGTGTCCAGAACGGTCTGCGCGCCCATATCCGTCGCCTTACTGGCGTCCTGTTGCAGCGTGCCGAGATCGTAGGGCAAGGGCGGCGCAACGCGCTCACGCTTTGTTACGGTGGCATTAATCCGTGCGGCAGCGTCCCCAATCTGCTGCGCCATGCGGCGGGCTGTACGTTCATCGAGACAGTGGCCCTTGTCGTCGGCGACGGCCGCCGGTGGTTGCCACTGTGCGGCGAACGTCTCGCCACCACCGGTCGCCAGCGTCGCCACCAGATCCTAGTAGGGGTCCGGCTTGAACGATTCGATCTCGTGATCACGATCGACAACGAGGTTCAGGGTCGGTGTTTGGACTCGTCCGACCGGCAACAGGCGGTCGTAGCCTTGGGTGCGCGCGACCACGGTATAGGCGCGGGTCAGGTTCATGCCGACCAGCCAGTCCGCGCGTGCGCGACCCAGGCCGGCGTGATAGAGCGGTTCGGTTTCGGTGCCGGGTTTCAAATTATCGAGCGCGTGGCGGATGCTGGCGTCGTCGAGCGCCGACAACCACAGCCGCGAGATCTGCCCCTGATACCGGCAACGGTCCAGAATCTCACGGGCGATGGTTTCGCCTTCGCGGTCGGCATCGGTCGCGACAACGACATGCCCAGCCTTGCCTACCAGATCCGTGATGGCCTTGTACTGCGCTTTGACCTTCGGGCGAACATCGAGCCGCCATTGTTCCGGAATGATCGGCAGGGTCTCCAAGGCCCACTTCTTGTATTTCTCGCCATAGCGATCGGGCGACGCCATCTCGAGCAGGTGACCGAAGCACCACGTAACCGTAACGTAGCTGCCGGACAGGTAATGCTTGGTCTTTTTCGTCGCGCCGAGGATTCGGGCGATATCGCGCGCCTGAGATGGCTTTTCGCAGAGAAAGACGATGCCAGCCATGGCGCTGCCCGGTGTGAGTTACGCCGACAGAATTGCAGGCAGGCCGACCTTATAGCGGGAAAATCAAGGCGTCCGGCAGTCCAATTTCACGAGTAACAATACGAAGAGCAGAGGAGGCGATGATGTAGCGTCACATTCCCGATAAGAGACAGCGCGGTACGCATAAGATCGCGACATTAAGAAGGGATGCAGATGACCGTGTCCTTCGTATCGCCAAGGTGGGTACACTGTGGCCACCTGCACGCTGGAGGTGCCGCTGCGATATCCCGATATCGGCTACATCGTGCACGCCGTCACTCGAATACTGACGTGCGTTAAAGTGACTCTGCCAGTCGAAGACGCGATCCGCGCTTAGGCGGCAAGTATTGCATTCAAGCCCACGCTGCAACTTCTGCTGTCGGGCCAATAGCTGCCATTCTGAGTTTTATGTCAAGACTCGTGTAATTACCCCGCGAAACTGCATACGGTGTCATACCGTAGAATTCGCCACTATCATCTAGAAATCAGACGAATACTTTTAAACGAGGTATGTCATACGCCAAGTTTTATTAAACGGATTGGAAGAGTTCAAGCACGGTTGTTTCGCAAACCGTTAATCGCAAAAGCATTTGCGGCTCGACCTCAAAGCAGTATCAATCAGGAAATTCGGCCATGAAACTCTTAAGATTTGCGAAGTTTTATTTGAGTAAAGAGCCTCACCAAGAATGGGCTGAAAACAAAAAAACTAATATAGGCGATGTCACAATAACTATAGTGAGCGTGGAGCGAACAGAAAATAAGGTTAGGTTACTAGTTTATGGGGAAATATCTATAGATTTGCCGAATATCGGACACGGTATGGTCGAGATTCCTGTAGTAGAGCGAGAAAAGTGCGAGAATGCGTTGGGTTTTTTAGCAAACCTGATAGCCTGTCAAGCTTGGTGTTCGAGAGAGATAGGCACAGTACTGCCCCCAGTTATGCTTGTTATAGAAAGCGATGAAGATAAAAAACATTTGGAAAAAGCGGAAGGAATAAGCCAAGACATTAGGTTATCAAGGTTTCAACCCTATATTGCTCCAGATATTATTCATACATTAGTTTCTGATGATGATCGCAGAGAAGGGGTCATGTTACTAGCAGAGGCATTAGCGCATTCTAATTCATCAGGGAAATATCGCGACCTAGTTCGCCTTTTTGAAAGTGCGTTTCAAAAGCCTTGTAAACAATTGTCAGGCAAGCTTCGTCAGTTCTTAAACCCGAAAATGAACTATAAAAAACAAGAAATTGATAGCTGGTTTTCACTAAGGAATGGCGCAAGCCATGGCGATATAGGCCAAGCCCCGAAGCGCATCATTGAGGCCGACGTAAGTCAAATAGTCCCCCGTATGGAGCAAGCAGCGCTTGATGTTTTGTTCAACAAGAATTATTGGCACCGATTTGATAAGTGTCGGCGTGATCTATGGCGTCCCGAATCATTTACAACTTCGCCAAGTCTCGAGGATATGCATTTATCCGGTAGTCCCGGTATTATAATGACATTTATTGATTCTTATCGAGTGTATTATCTTAAAGAAGATATTCCTCATTTATTGGAAGAGGCTCGGCCGGCGAACTGGTGGCCTGAAATACCCTATACTCGAAGCAGGCCGCCTAAACTTAAGGTGAGTGTCGATAAGAGTTGACGTAAGCGCAATAGCCGAGCGTTATGTAAAAAAGCAGATGCATTTTCAAGGATTGAATGGCCGCTTCGGGTCGCTACCTGATCACCAGCGATCGGTCGGATATTGACGGTTCCGTTAAGCAAAAGGAATCGTCATGGAGCATGTCGACCAATGGGAAAGCGCTCATAAAAAAAGCGCCATCGTTCCGTGGAACAAAGGCCGCTTAGTCGGCCCGAAGCCACCGCTAAGGCTCAAAGAAATCTGGGGTATCCGGGTAAGGCTACAGCTTGCCGCCCAGACGCGGGATCTTGCACTGTTTAATCTCGCGATCGACAGCAAGCTACGCGGATGTGATCTCGTCAGGCTGAAGGTTCAAGACGTCGCGCACGGTGGCCGCGTACTGTCCCGCACCGCGATTGTTCAGCAGAAGACGGGCCGACCTGTACAGTTCGAACTGACAGAGCAAACGCGTACTTCAATCGAAACATGGATAAGCGCCGTCGCGCTGCGAGCCAACGATTATCTATTTCCGAGCCGGGTGTCTGGTTCTCCACATCTATCTACGCGGCAATACGCCCGAGTCGTTAAATCGTGGGTTGAGAGTATCGGCCTCGACCCTCTCGAGTACGGCACGAGTTACTGTCAAATCTGGTGTATGGGAAAGAAGCTAGGCGGCTTTCCTGCTGAGTTGGCGTTCGTCTATTCCGTCGATGAATTGGACGCCGTTGATGACGTCGGCGAGTTGTTTGAAGCCGCGTAGCCGGCGCCAGCGCTGCTGGGCGCTCATCGCCAGTTGATGGACCAGCGCCAACCCGCTTTTAGCACTCACGCAGTTGCGTGTCGCCGCGGTTCGCAGGTGAATTGTGGCGAAGGTCGACTCGATCGGATTACTGATCCGTAGATGCTGCCAGTGCGCCGCCGGGAAGTCGTAGAACGCCAGTAGCTCCGTGCGATCCTTGGCCAGACACGCCGTGGCCTTGGGGTATTTGTCGCCGTACGTCGCAACAAAGCGATCAAAGGCCTGCTCGGCGTGGTGACGCGTGTTGGCTTGCCAGATCTCATGGAGATGGCCTTTGGCCTGCGGCTGAATCCGCTTGGGCAGCTTGTCGAGCACGTTCGCGGTTTTATGGACCCAGCATCGCTGAACGCAGGTCTTGGGATAGACCTCGGCCAGCGCACTCCAGAAGCCCATCGCGCCGTCGCCGACGGCCAGCTTGGGCGCGACGGTCAACCCGCGGTCACGCAGACTCAGCAACAGCGCTTTCCAGCTCTCGGTCGATTCCCGAAAGCCTTCTTCAATCGCCAGGAAGTGCTTGCGGCCGTGACTATCGCAGCCGATGACCACCAGCACACAGCGCCGCTCGGCGGCGCGCACATTAATATAGATGCCGTCCGCCCAGAGATACACCATCTCGTGGCCGCGCCAATCACACTCACGAAAGGTCTCGTACTCGGTCCCCCAGCCAACCTTGAGCCGGCTGATCGTCGACGCCGACAGGCCTTTGACCGACTCACCGAACAACGCCTTGAGCGCTTCGTCGAAATCGTTGGTCGACACGCCCTTGAGATACAGCCACGGCAATACCGATTCCAGTCGGCGCGTCTTCTTCAGATACGGCGGCAACAACGCGGAAGAAAACCGTCGGCCCTGTCCGGCCCGATCGCGGGTCTTGGGCAGCGCAACCGAGACCGGGCCAACGCCCCTGAGCACGTCGCGTTCGGGTTGATACCCATTGCGTACGATTTCACGGCGCCCAGTGCCGTCGCAATCGGCGTGGGCCTGCAGAAACGCATCCAGCTCGGCTTGTACGGCCTGTTTGATGATGCGCTGGGCGCCATCGCGCACCAGGTCGGACAAAGCATCCGCAAAGCTTGGATCGGCGAGGGGAATCGTCGTATCGTCTCGCATGGTGGTGGCACCTGTTCTGTGCTTGAAATCAGTGACTTCGTCATCGCTAATTTCAGCAGGTGGGTGCCGCTTCCTTCAATCGCTCATACACCAGAAATGAGCGTAGCTCGAGTCCGTGTATCAGTCGCCGTAAACCGTTTACTCGGCTGCATCGATATCATTCGAGTCAGCCTGTTGCTGACCATTGCTCTCTTGGCGGCGCGCGCGCTGGGTGACCGATTCGATTCGGGACAAATCCAGCGTGATGTCGTCGGCCGATAGTTCCAGGCGGGAAAACTTCTCGCCGTCCTTCTCCCAACTGTTCTGCACCAAGGTGCCCTCGACCTTCACGCGGAAACCCTTGTCGAGCACACGCGCGGCATGTTCGGCCGCCGCACCCCAGCGGGATACGTTCAGCCAGAAACCGCCTTTGTCCTTGAAGCCGTCGTTGCCGTCTGGGACGGGACGATCGCAGTACATACGCATCTCGGTGACTTGGCGGTTCTCACCGTTGACGGTGACAGTTTTCAGTCCGGGTGCGGCAGCGAGATTGCCGCGTGCGGTGAAAGAGTTCGACATCGGTTCGCTCCGTTGGTCAGGTGTGAGTGTCGCTATTGGACAGGGACAGCCTCGACCGGAGCGGCGCGCCATACAACAATGAATCGCGCGGCGTTACCTCGAAAATTAGAGCTGTGAGCGCTCGCGCGGATGGGTCGCGAGGGTTCGATTAAGATTGAGATTACCGGGTTTGTCCGCATGCACCACGCATGTTTGGCAGCGGGCGCCATGATTCATAGGCTCTGATTCCTCTTTGAGGCAATCCGCGAGCTCGTACCAGGGACGCAAAGCCTCCCCACCGCCGTGATAACGGGTGGCCACACTGTGGCCACCTTCGGAACATCGGTCGACGATCGGCTCAGAGGGTCACGCCGAAAACCGGCGCTCGATCGCCGATCGCGTTGGCAGTTATCCGTAATCGTTATTGTTGTCAGGCGCGCCGGCCACAAGGCCGTCGCGTTCGATGGCTTTGATCGCATCCAGGGCATCGAGCCAATCCTGGAGCCGGTAGAGCTCGTAGGCCGCGATCGACAAGCACATGTTGAGATAGACTCGTCGCCGCTCGTAATTGAGCCAGTGCTGACGTGCCGTTGCCGGCACGCGGGCCAGCAATCTCTGGCCGGCGTCGCCCGTCAGATTGACGGCCGTCGTCTTGTTCGACCCCCAACGGCGAGCGCTCGATTGACGCCACCGATAAAACGTCAGGCTTCGGTCGTTGTAGCGCACGATCTTCGCCGGTGCCTTTGGAAACTGGGCCTGGAATGCCTCGCAGAGTTGGGTGCCCTCGGCTTCGCCGTCTCGGACGACCTGTTCGAGCGCCGCGATTCGCTGGCGTGCCTCCCTTACCCTTAAAGGGCCCTTTAAAGGGGTTTCGTCAAAAACTGCGGCAGCGGCTTCGTCAGATTGGGGGGTCATAGCGGCCGGCCTACGACGGGTCGTCATTCGCCCGTTCCCGGGCCGTCTGGATCTGAATCAGCCGCGTCGTCGTACGTCTCGTCCGGGGTGGCCACAGTGTGGCCACTCTCGTTGGATGACTGCTGCAGTCCCTCGATCGCCGGCGCATGCTCTGGGCGCAGCTCTCCGTCGATCACGGCTTGAGGCAGCTCGCCCATGGCCTGTTTCGCGATCTCGGCACGACGGGTGCCGTCAATGATGTCTTTCCGGGTCACCGCCGTGGTTCGATATCCCTGGGCTGAGGCAAAGGCCCGGCGAACCGCGCGGCCGGCCGTCTGCAACAGACGTTCGGAGGCGTCGCGCGTCATCAGGCCCACATGGCGCGCGGTCAGCGCCGACAGCACCAATTCGTCCATGTCGACGAGCAACCAGCCGCCCATGTAGCCATAGGGATTCGAGAAGGTGAGCTCCACCTTGGCGGGCTCGATGGAATGCGCCAGACCCACCTGCACTGCCGACATGCGTTCCATGTCGGACTCGATGGTTTGCTTTACGGTTGCGAGTTCATCCTTCGATTCGGTCAGCGCCTGTTCGATCTGCAGCAGGCACCAATCGGCATAGGGATCATTGCGCGCGGCACCGGCCCAGATCGTGCGCACTATTGCGCCGTAGCGATACAGTCCAATGATCGGCGGCTTGTTATCCGCACCGCGGCGGCCTTGGAGGAGACGCTGCGCCTGGCGCGTCTGGAGGGTCATCTCGACGAAATTGCGGAGCCGGCCCGGCACGATTGCGGGCGTACCCGTTCTGGAAGAGGGCGTGTCGGTCATGCGATCTCCGATACATCGGTCGCGACATCCGCTGCCGCAGTGATCAGGTGCCTACGAACCGTAGCGATCCCGCGTCAGACGGGCACTGGGAAACACCGATGACGGTCAGCCGAATTTTTCAGATAGCGTGGCAACACTGTGGCCAGGGGCACGGTGTCGTGGCGGTGGCCACAGTGTGGCCAATCTCCGATTTACATAGGGGAAGGATCGGCGCTGGCGGGGGCTCCGCCCGGGTTTCGCAACCGTCGTCTCAGCTGCTCCAACTGCTGACGCAGCCGATCCCGTTGGGACTCGAGGGCAGCGCGACTGCCCGGAGGCGCGCCTGGAATTAGGGTAGACTCCATGGCCTGGATCTCGCTCCGCAGGTTGCGCATCTGCTGGCGAAGGTCGCTCGCTTTGGCATTCGCCGGCGAGTTCGACTGATCCGTTTTTTCGGGTTGCGTCGGGGCGCCGACTGGCTGGAACGTGCCCGACTGGATGTGTTTGCATAGCGATACGGCGTATCCGACTGGGCTGCGCAGCGGGTTGTCCGGATCCTGCAGCTTGCGGGCCAGGGCATCGAGAACATCCTGTCGCTGCTCGGGGCGCAGATTGCGCGAGACAAAAGCCCGCTCGATCAGCGTCCGTTCGTTGGCCGGCAGCGCATCCGGCCAACGCAGTGGTAATGCCATGTCGGCGTTGGCCACAGTGTGGCCAGCTGGCCCGGTGGTGGTTTTTTCCGCGCGCGCGGAATCCGTCTCACTGTGTGTAGTAGTAGTAGTAGTTTTATTACTACTACTACAGGTAGGCCCGATGGTAGATTTTTCCACCCGAGGGCGATTTTGTGAAAATTCTTTTTTATCAGTGGCTTGCAAAAAAATCGTAAAATTTGCCATTGGATCGGTTTCACCAGGGGTCGTTTTTACCCCTGGCTCGCGGATCGTAACTTTTTCCTCGACCAACGCGGTGGCCACACTGTGGCCAGCCGCAGACGACTTATCTTGTGGGGCGTCGTGGCGGCTCCCGGTCATGAGCAAATCGAAAAACGAACCCCCGCCGTTGTGAACGGCGTTGGCCGCGTCCAAACGACGGATCATGGGGTCTGCAGGTTCCAATGGATCGCGGCCCTCTTGTAAGGCTTGGTCGACACTGGCCAGAGCGGCTTGGGCCGCTTGGCGAAGGTATCGATCGGTATGTTCTTTCGCCGAATCGAGCAACGACAGATAGCTGGCATCGAGCCGATTCGCCTCGCTGAGCGAACAGGGCTCGCCGTGGACGGCGTTGACGGTGCCGCGATACCGGCCCTTGTCATCACGTAAACGGGTGTACTGACTGATCCAGCGGCAGACCCGGAGTAGGGTACGGTCGCGGTTGATGGTCTTCTTGGCATGCCCCAGGACGTCGGCCGTTTGGTCCAGCGAGGGCATCGCGATGGCGCGGTGCGGCTGCCGGCTGGATTCTTGTGTGAGGTACAGCAAGTGCACTTTGGCGCTGTCGCTCAGAAACGGATCGCGAACCAGTATCGCGGGATAGCTTTGATGCCAGGCGCCCAGAAAGAGCAGTCCCTCGGTATCTTGGCCAAGAGACTTTCCCGACTGAGGCAACGCGTCGGCCGCGTGTTCAAGATAGCGGCCGAGCTTGTCGTTGGGATGGCGAAAGGTTCCGGTCACGATGTCCGCTCGAGGGCGTTCGCGCCACGAATGAACCGCCATACGGTGCGACAATCCACGCCAGACGCATCCGACAGCTGCAACCATTCAATCGCCGATTGAGGTTCTCGGCCATCGAGATGGCGTTGCCAAGCCGCCCAGATCGTGTCCATCGTTTCGGTATCCGGTTCAGCGGGCCGGCCGGGGCCGCGTTGACTGCAGCGAAAGCGACGCCGCATCGCCGTATATTGACGATCGGTCATGCCGAACAGGTGGCGCATCATGTCGGCCGGCGCTTCGCGGCAAACCATTTCGGTCTTCAACTTCTCGATCGCGCGTTCGGCCTTCATTTCCTTCAGCACAAGCCAGAAACGTTCGCGATCCAGGCTGATATCGAGTACGTGCCCGTCCATACGATCGGCAATCGATAGAAATTCGGAGAATTGCAGCGACTCCAAAGCCTCGATTTCCTGTTGGCCGAAGTTCAGGTCGCGCAGCACCGCCCAATCTCCGTTCTCCAGACAGGCCGTGGCGTAAATCAGAATGGCGAGCGTCAGATCTGCGTTACCGGCGGGCATCGTCATCCCCCCACGGCGCGTCGCCCGTCGTGCGATAAATCGCCCGATAGGTCTCGACCAGGCGAATCCAGTCGTGCCAACGCGACTCGGCCCAGTTCTGATAGAGCATGGGCCCCAGGTCGTTGGGTTCGAGCGGTGGTACATCGGCGAACAGGTCGCGATCCGCCTGTTGCCATTGCCATTGAGAAAACGCCTGTTGGCCGTCGCGGGCCTGGCGCATCGCGTCGCCGATCCGGCGCTGCCGCCACGTGTCTGGCATATAAGGGCAGGCCCGACCGTGTCGGGCGAACTGTTCGGCCAAGGTGGCGAGATGCCACCAGACACACAGCGCCCGGCGGCCAACATCGGGCGTCCAGGATTGCTGCGTTTCGAGCGCGACCGGTCCCACCAGAAAACCCAGTCCATCGCGAATCGGCAAGACGATGTCGCCGAGTCGCGATCCCTGTGCGATACGGCTTGCCAACGTCCACGCCCGGCTGCGTAGGGATTTGAGGTCGCGCGGCAGTGACGCGTCGGTTGCTGCCGGCGAGGGGACGTCCGCGGCATGATCTTCTTCATCGATGGGACATGAGTCCGTCGTGCCAGGGCGAGCAGTGCGACTATCCTCGGCCGAGTCATTCCGGTGGGGCGGGCCACTGTCCGAGCCTTCGCATTGTTTGGCATGCGTGTCGGGCGCACCGGCCGACTGGCCGGTTTCCGGGGCAGTACGCGCCGTATCGTCGCGATTCGTATCCGACGGAGTCTCGATCTCGGTGTTTGATCGACCGTGTAGCGCGCCGCCAAATTCGAGACTCGCG
This sequence comes from Salinisphaera sp. T31B1, assembly GCF_040361275.1. Classification (NCBI taxonomy): domain Bacteria; kingdom Pseudomonadati; phylum Pseudomonadota; class Gammaproteobacteria; order Salinisphaerales; family Salinisphaeraceae; genus Salinisphaera; species Salinisphaera sp. T31B1. The sequence continues at coordinate 361,326 of NZ_APNH01000005.1, forward strand.
CGCTGCATGTCGCAGTCGGCGCTGACCGACAGTTCTTCCTCGAGGTCGCGTCGCAGCCTGTCGGGATCGAAGGCCTCGCCGTCATGGCGCTGCAGCGTCTGTTCGAACAGATTGTTGGCTGCCTCGGCCTCGCCGAGATCCAGCGACTGCCAAGCTTTGCCGAAGGCTTTCTGCAGGTCGTAGATCTTGGTGATCGTCGGGCGACCCATGCCGGTTTGCAGCAGGGCCGGGATCAACGGAAAGAGGGTGTCGACGGTGTATTGATACCAACCGATCATCGTGCGGCTGATTGGGTAACCGCGCTCTGCCAGGCGATCGCGCAACGCGCGTTGCGATAACGATTGGCCGGCCTCGGCCTCGAGCATGTCACGCAGTTCCTGCACAGCGATGGCGCGGTCGATGAAGATCAGTTCGCCGCGCAGATCGTTGTCCTGGATATGCGCCACCAGCGTCTGGGTCTCACCGGTCCAGGGCTGAAATTGACACCACACTTGCTGGAAGTGCGCATCACCGGTCTCGTGCCATAGCTCCTGGACAAGGCGCAGCCGCGTGTTACCGCCGACGCCAATCATGTACAACTCGGGGTGGTCGGTGTCGGGGCGTTGGGTAATCGTCAAAACCTGATTGAATCCGGTTTCCCGGATATAGGCCTTGAGCTCGTCGCGCTTATCGTTCGGACTGCGGCGCGGGTTACGGTCATATGGCACGATCTGGTCGACGTCGACCAACATCGGCGTCGTGGTGGCCGGCGCATGGGAGGGATCGGTGCTGGCCACAGCCTCGTCGCGTCGGAAATGTGGCTGTGACATTAGTTGATCCATCTGGTCCGGAGTAGGGCGCTTGCGACTCATGGCGGATTTCTCGCCCATGCCGTATCGACTTGCGGCAGCAGCTCGCGAACGAGCGCAGCCATGGTCTCCAGCGCGGCCGGCGCCGTGCCACCGCGACGGCGAGGCTCCCAGACATGGATGGGGACTTGGGCACTGGCGGCCTCGCGGTAGGCCACCGTGGCCGGCACTACGGTATCGAGGATCGAGATGCCGCCATGGGTTTCGGCAAACGGCGATTGCCGCAGCGTGTTCGCCACCAGGCGCGCATCGACCGTGCGGTCCATGCGATAGCACAGCCCGTACAGATGCCCGACGGGCGCACCCAGCAGGCGCATGGGCCGCAAGCGCTCCAGCATGGACAGTGTGCCGCGGGCGAACTCCCGCGCACTCAGGATTTCAGGCGGAATCGGCGAGAGCAGGAGGTCGCCGGCGAGCACGCCGAGATCCTGCAGTGGACCGATCGCGCCTTGGGTATCGATCAGGACGAAGTCGTAGTCGATATCGGCGAGCGCACGGCGTAGCCGAATCCGGCCATCGGGGGTGTGCAGGATCCAGTTTTCAAGCCGCCCCTCTGGATCGTCCGAGATGATGATGTCCAGATTGGGCAGAGTCGTGTGGCTGATCGCCTGCGCTATGGCCCCCGTGGTGACGACATCGTAGAGTCCGCTGGCGGCACGATGCTCGAACGGATAGTACGAACTCAACGTGGGCTGGATATCCGCATCGACCATGAGGACGCGATAACCTGCAAGTGCTAGGAATCCGCCCAGGTTGGCGGTCACGGTCGTCTTGCCGACCCCGCCTTTGCTCGACACGATGGCGATCACCGGCATGGCGGTACCCTCGAAACGCTCGGCAGGGACAACGTTAAGCGCGCTCGTTGAGGCGCTCGGCGATCCACGCCTCGATTTCGAGCGAGTCCCAGCCGACGGCGCGCACGCCAAGCCGCATGGGCTTGGGAAATCGGCCCTGTTTGATGAGGTTGTAGATATGGGCGCGCTTGAAGCCGGTTTTGGCCTCGACCTCGGGGCGCCGCAGGATACGACGCTCGGCGGAAGCGGTTGCAACAGTTGATTCGGACATGGAGATCACTCCTTGATGCGCCTTGGCTTTTTCAGGACGTGATCTCCATTCAATAGATCTCGGCGGCAAAGAAAACCGTAAATGGGGTATTGCTGACCCTAATGGGGGTAAGTGCGCTTCAACCAGCCCGCAAATGCCGCTTTGCTTGGGCGAATTTGTTCTCCAGCGTGCTCTGGGATATGCCGAGCTGCTCGCCGTGGTGCGCGATCAGGGTGCTGATCACAGCGTCTTGGGTGTTGAAGCTGGAGTAGGGGCGGCCGGATGGTGAATGACCGAGTAGCAACGTCAACAGTCCGGCGACGATATTCAGGTAGGTGGACTCACTACGTGGACTAGGCTCCTGAGCCTGTTTCGCGTGTCTTATGCCGGCTTCATGCTCATGGCGAAGCGTATCGAGCTGGATCTGGAGTCGTTCCGAGGCTTTCGCTTCATCGGTCAGGCGTATCTTCAAAGCCTCGCGGTCGGCAAGTAGCGTCTGAACGGTCTCGATAGTTACCGTGTGGCATAACCGGCGTTCGACGGCGTTGAATAGAAAGCCGGGTTTTTCCCCTGGATAGAATTCGCTCATCCAAGCTTTCAGGTCCACATGGCGAACGGTCAGGTCGGGTGAGTCAAGCAGCGTAGGATCGTCGCAGGTGATGCCGTTCTTCCCGTAAGCCAGATCACCGTTGGCCAGGGCGTCGATAATCCGTTCGGCGTTCAAATGTAGGAGCGGCCACTCGGAAAAGTCGCCGGGTCCCGGTCGCTGTTGCATACCGATGCGCTCGATAATCTGTTGCTCGTGTTGTAACAGTCCGCTCCATCGGATCGCGGCTTCGATCGGACGATAGAATACCTTCTGGCCGGTGCTTGGATCTTCATGTGTCGTGGGCATAAACCATACTCCCCCGCCCGCGGGCCCTCACGATGTTGCGCCGGTCCATTGGGGGCCGGAATTTGAGGTCCAGACTTGAAGGCGCCAACAAGAGAGTCGGGGGCAATGGATGAGGTATGCCCTGTGTCGCACGAGGTCTTGGTTATCCGGCTGTTATGAAAGCGCAGACCGCATAGACCGTTCGGCGATGACTGGAAAAGAATTTCGCAGTCCTGATAAAAATTTTTATTGACTTAAGGCCAGAACCGTCCAGTTATGTGTCCAACGGGGACGCGCACGACTATGGTGCTAAGCTCGTTGCGAACGGTACTGGCGAGAACATTTGCACTATACAGGTAAGCGCGTATTTTGCCTTCTTTGATGGCGTTAGAGTCTCGCAGCAGAAAAAAGGAATGAGAACGACAGAGGTCGTTCGGGGCTCGTGACCTGAACGGCTTTAGAGACAGTTAACTGGTGACGCGAGCCTGATAGGGCGTCTCACGGTCGGTGGGGGGTCTTCATGAGTAAGAAGGTTCGTGCTGTGGAATAGGTCTTCTATATCAGGGCGGCATACGTAGGAAATTACCGATATTGGGTGTATCGGTTGCATTGATTCAGCATGAATTAGGCGCGCATCGAAGTGATCTTAGAGCCTCGTTTAAGATCGTCGAGATAATCACCCCACCATTGCATCATCTGGCGGCGCTCCTTCAGGTATTCGGATCTGTGGTATGCGGCTCGGACCTTATTACCCTCTGCATGTGCGAGTTGACGTTCTATCGCGTCTCGGTTGAATCCGCTCTCATTAAGGATGGTCGAGGCAGTGGCTCTAAAGCCGTGAACGGTCGCTTGGCGCTTATAGCCCATGCGATACAGTGCATAGAGCAGCGTGTTCTCGCTCATGGGGCGCAACGTACTATTTCGGCCGGTAAAGACATACTCATATCGGCCGGTGATTTCGCTTAACGCTTCAAATAGTTTTATGGCCTGCTCGGACAGCGGCACGATATGTTCATCGCCCAGTTTCATGCGTTCGGGCGGTATGCGCCATTCCGCGCGCTCGATATCGATCTCTGTCCACCGAGCAGCGCGTAGTTCGCCGGTGCGTAAGAAGGTCAGACCGACGAGCTGTAGACCGTACCGCGTGATCACATGCCCATCATAGGCATCGAGGGCCTGTAAAAATGCAGGTAGCTCATCGCGAGATAGCGCGGCATGGTGTTGCGCCTTACGGGTTTTCAATGCCCCCTTGAGGTCCGAAGCGGGATTATAGGTCGCCTTGCCCGTGACAATGGCATATCGAAACACCATGCCGATGCGCTGCAGAACGCGGTGGGAGTAATCGAGTGCATCGCGTTCCTCGATTTTGCGTATGACCCGTAGTACTTCTGGCGGAGTGATCTCGGCCACAGGTCGACTGCCAAGCGCCGGGAAAACATCGTTCTCAATCGAGCGTATAACCTTCGTGGCGTGTTTTTCACTCCATCGTGGACGTTTGTGCTCGTGCCATTCGCGGCCAATCGTTTCGAATGCATTGGCCTGACGTGCTTTGGCTGTTTCCTGGACCCGCCGCTTAAGCTCCATTGGATCGTTACCATCGACGAGTTGCTTGCGCGCCTCGTTTCGTTTCGAGCGGGCGTCGGCTAATGACACGTCCTCCGCGGTGCCGAAAGCGAGTGTTTTTTCTTTTCCATGAAATCGGTATTTCAATCGCCAGTACCGGCCGCCATTAGGTCGCACGAGCAGATAAAGCCCGCCGCTATCCGAAAGCTTGTACTGCTTCTTGCGGGGCTTGGCTTGTTTAACCTGAACGGCGGTGAGCGTCACGGCTGGGGGTATCTCTTGGTGGCCTTGAAGCTGGTACCCCCAAAGATACCCCCAGTTACTCCCGGATGGCAATGGACCGCTCTAGACGTTGGCGCATTAAAAAAGCCCGTAATCGCTTGGATTCGGGCTTAATTCTGGACGACCATGGACGTCGTTGGACTTGTTGATGGTGCCCGGGGCGAGAATCGAACTCGCACTCTGTTGCCAGAACCGGATTTTGAGTCCGGCGCGTCTACCAGTTCCGCCACCCGGGCCGGTGGGATGCGAAGTATACCGATCGCGCGGCTCGCGACCAATGGGGCGAATCGACGACCGCGATCAGTAGTCGGACAGGATCGCTTCCATATCGGTCTGATAGGCCGTCACGGTCTGGCGGTAGGTCAGCGACGGATTGGACGACGTGCCGTTGATCACGAAGGCGAATGCGCCAAACCCGCCGTCTGCCTTGCGGAAATAACCGGCCAGGGCGCGGACGGTCACCGGCTCGGTGAGTGTGCCGGTCTTGGCGGTCAGCCGCGTGAGCCAGTCGAAGTTGCCCTGCTTGAGGGTGCGCGAAGGTGCCGACAGCGGCACCGGCATACTGCCGTAGAGGGCCGGGAACAAGGCGTTCTGACGGTACATGTAGCCCAGCAGGGCGACCAGATCGCGGGCCGACAGCTTGTTGCTCACGGCCAGCCCGCTGCCGCTGTCGAAGATCGGCCCGGGGCCGGACGTCGCGTGGGTCGGGTAGGTTTCGCGCATGGCACGATCGGCGAGGGCTTCCAGCGCCTGAGAGGCCAGCGGCAGGGTCAGCGGCCGGTTGTACTGGCTGTCAGCGGCCAGATCGAGCGTGAGCGTATCGGCCATGTAGTTGTTCGAATAGGCCATCAGCGGAATCAGCTGTTCGGCCAGGGTATCGCTCTCGATGCGTGCGAGCATGTCCGCGCCGCTGCCGGCGTTGGTTTCGACACGGATGTTGCCGTCGATCTGGACGCCCATGTCGGCAAGCATCGCAGCCAGGATACGCGCGGTTTCGGTAGCCGGGCCGGTGACCGCCCGATGAACCTCGTATGGGCCGCCACCGGCCGGGAGCGAGCCGCGCAGATGCAGCGTGGACGTGCCGTTGTCGTAGGTTCGCCACGCCGTGAGCGTGGCCCGGGCGCCGGCGCTAGCGGTATCCACGCGGTTGTCCAGCGTATAGCCGGAGACGTTGGCTGGGTTGAGCACTACCCGCGCGGGCTCGCCTGCACTGCGGCCGCCGTAGACGCTGGCATGGACGGTCGCGAAGTTGCTGCCGGCCGACGACAGTGGAGCGCTGTAGGCATGCCAGGCTTTTTCCTCGGCGTCGCAGCGATCCTTGGTCAGACAGGGCACCGCACCGAACAGGCCATCGTCGACGACCAGGTTGCCGGTCACATGCGTGATGCCGCGCCCGCGCAGACGTCCGATCAGCGACCAGATATCGGCATTGTCCAGCGCCGGATCGCCGCCGCCGACGAAGACCAGGTCGCCATTCAGGGTCGTGCCCGCAACCGGGCCGCGGCTGGCGAAACGGGTCACAAAGCGATGATCCGGCCCGAACTGTTCGAGTGCTGCGCTGACCGCGAACAGCTTGCTGACCGAGGCAGGGGTGAGCCGCTGGTCCGGGTTGAGTTCGGCGATCGGCGACATGTCGTCCAGATCGACCACCAGCGCGCTCACGTGGGCACGCTGGGACAGCGCGCGCAGTGAATCCAGATAAGCGGCGGCGCTGGCCGACGCGTTCGTCAGCAGCAAAATGGTGCCGACCATCGTCAATGCCAGTGTTCGATGAACGACCGAGCGGCGCGCAACTAGCATAAGGACCCCGATGCCCTGGACAGCGTGACAAAGATCGGCAGTGTATGCGGTGTCTTGCGCGCGACTCAATCGCGGCAGCACCACGCCGTCGAACGTCGACGCGCCTGATCGCGACGTCTACACTGCGCCGCCATGCATCTCGAACGCCTGACTCAATCGCAGGACGCCCGGCGCGGTTGTCTGCATCTGCCGCACGGCCGCGTGTCCACGCCGGCGTTCATGCCCGTGGGCACCTACGGCACGGTCAAGGGCATGACGCCCGAGGAAATCGAGTCGCTGGGCGCCGAGATCGTGCTCGGCAACACCTATCATCTGATGCTGCGGCCGGGCACGGAGGTCGTCGAGGCCCACGGCGGGCTGCACGATTTCATGCACTGGGACAAGCCGATTCTCACCGACTCGGGCGGGTTTCAGGTGTGGAGCCTGGCCGAGATGCGCAAGCTCACCGAGGACGGCGTGGCGTTCCGGTCTCCGCTGGACGGTTCGCGGCAGTATCTGTCGCCGGAGCGCTCGATCGAGGTTCAGCATGCGCTGAACTCCGACATCGTGATGTGTCTGGACGAGTGCACGGATTACCCGGTCGCCAAGGAAGACGCGGCGGCGTCAATGGGCCTGTCCATGCGCTGGGCCGCGCGCTGTCGCCAAGCGCACGGCGATAGCACCAATCTACTGTTCGGTATCAATCAGGGCAGCGTGTTCGACGACCTGCGCGCCGAGTCCATGGCCGCACTGGTGGATATTGGTTTCGATGGCTACGCCATCGGCGGGGTATCGGTCGGCGAAGCCTGGGATGACAAGGCGGCCGTACTGGCCGGCGTGCTGCCGGTCACGCCGGCGGACTACCCGCGCTATCTGATGGGCGTGGGCACGCCGTCGGATCTGGTGGCCGCGGTATCGTTCGGGATCGACATGTTCGATTGCGTCATGCCGACACGCAATGCACGCAACGGTTATCTGTTCACCAGTGCCGGGGTGGTCAAGATCAAGAATGCCGTACACCGGCACGACACCGGTCCGCTGGACGCCGACTGCGACTGCTACACCTGTCGGCACTACACGCGTGCCTATCTGCATCATCTGTATCGCTGCGGCGAGATTCTGGCCGCCCGGCTCAACACCTGGCACAACCTGGCCTACTATCAGCGTTTGATGCAGCGCATTCGCACCGCGATCGAACAGGACCGCTATGCTGAATTCATGCGTGAATTCTTCGCATCGCGCGAAGGCGCGGGGACCGAACAGGCCGCTTATTTCGGCTATGGCTGACCACGCGGGTGGCCGCGGCGCAAACGCTCGCCGGTCGCCGCGATCCCTGTGGCATACTACGCCGCTTGTTAGACGCCGTACGACCTACAGTTCATTCGAGGGCACGTTATGGATTTTCTGATTTCTCCGGCCTATGCGCAGGGCGGCGCGCCTGCGGGCGGCGGCATCATGCCGACGCTGATCATGGTCGGCCTGTTCTTCGTGTTCATGTATTTCATGATCATCCGGCCGCAGATGAAGCGCCAGAAAGAACACAAGAAGCTGCTGGAAAGCCTGGACAAGGGCAGCGAGATCGTCACCTCCGGCGGGCTGGCGGGTCGTATCCGTCAGGTCGGCGAGAACTTTCTCGTCGTCGAGGTCTCCGAAGGTGTCGAGATCCGTATCCAGAAGAACGCGGTGACCAGCGTCGTGCCCAAGGGCACCCTGGAATCGCTTTAATCCAGTAGGCTTTGCCGGCGCGCCGACGTTCGGCCGGCGACCGGCCCCAATATCCGAGATCGGGGCGCTATGAACCGCTATCCGCTGTGGAAGTACCTGTTGCTGTTGGCCGTGATTGCCGTCGGCGTTCTGTATGCGCTGCCCAATCTCTACGGTGAACAGCCGGCGGTACAGGTCTCCCAGGCCAGCGGCGATCCGGCGAACCAGGCGCTGGTGCAGCGGGTACGCCGCACCCTGGACAATGCAGGCATGCCGCCCGTCGACATCACGCTCGAAGACGGGCGGCTGCTGGCGCTCTATCCGGGCACCGAGGCGCAGCTCAAGGCGGCGGGTGCGCTCAAGCGCGAACTGGGCGACGACTACACCGTCGCGCTGAATCTCGCCTCCAGCACGCCCGACTGGCTGCGTGCCATCGGCGCCGAGCCGATGGCGCTGGGCCTGGACCTGCGTGGCGGTGTGCATTTCCTGCTCGAGGTGGACATGGACAGCGTGTTCAATTCCACCTATGACCGCTACGCGCGTGATATTCCGCGTTTTCTGCGCGACCAGTCGATCCGTTACAGTCGTGCCTCGCGGGACGGCGATTCGGTGCGGTTGATCTTCCCCAACGAACAGGTGATGGATCAGGCGCGCAGCGCACTGTCGTCCGAGTTCAACGTGCTCGATTTCCGGCCCGCACCCAACGCCGAGAATACGCTGGTGGCGGTGCTCAACGAGACCGAACAGCGGCGTATCACCGATTTCGCTCTTCAGCAGAACCTCACCACGCTGCGCAACCGCGTCAACGAGCTCGGCGTCGCGGAGCCGCTGGTCCAGCGACAGGGCGATTCGCGCATTGTGGTCGAGCTGCCGGGCGTTCAGGACACCGCGGAAGCCAAGCGCCTGCTGGGCAAGACCGCCACACTCGAGTACCGGCTGGTCGCCCAGGGCGAGGACGCACAGGCGGCCGAGCGCACGGGCAACGTGCCGGCCGGCACCCAGCTCTATCACACGCGTGACGGGCAGCCGATCCTGCTCGACGACGACGTGATCGCCTCGGGCGACCAGCTCGTCGACGCCTCGTCGGGATTCGATCAGCAGTCCGGCACGCCGGCGGTATTCGTAACCCTCGACGGCCAGGCGGCCAGCAAGATGTTCGATGTCACCTCGGCGCACGTGGGTGACCCGATGGCCGTGCTGTTCATCGAGAACAAGGTCGATACGCGCTACGAGGACGGCAAGGAGATCCGTACCCGCCGCAAGGTCGAGCAGGTCATCAGCGTCGCCAACATACGCAGTGCGTTCGGCAAGCGTTTCCAGACCACCGGCCTGGAGCGCGGCGAAGCTCACGATCTGGCGCTGCTTCTGCGCGCGGGCGCACTGGCCGCGCCGGTGAACGTGGTCGAAGAGCGCACCATCGGCCCGAGCCTGGGCGCCGACAATATCGCACAGGGCCGGCTGGCCGTGATCGTCGGCTTTCTGCTGGTGGTCGGCTTCATGATGGTCTACTACCGCGCGTTCGGCCTGTTCGCCAACGCCGCACTGTTCATGAACCTGATCCTGATCGTTGCGCTGCTGTCGCTGCTCCAGGCCACGCTCACGCTGCCCGGTATCGCCGGCATCGTGCTCACCATCGGTATGGCCGTCGACGCCAACGTGCTGATCTTCGAGCGAATACGCGAGGAACTGGACAGTGGGAACACCCCGCAATCGGCAATCAAGTCAGGCTACGACAAGGCGTTTTCGTCGATCGCCGATGCCAATATCACGACGCTGATCGCCGCCATCGTGCTGTTCGGTTTCGGGACCGGCCCGATCAAGGGTTTTGCCGTGACCCTGTCGCTGGGCATTCTCACCTCCATGTTCACGGCCATCGTGGGCACCCGTGCGATCGCGAATCTGGTCTACGGCCGCAAGCGCCGCCTGAATTCGCTGTCGATCTGATCCGCGTTCCTTCGTTCTTCCAGTCGAGCCCGCCATGCGCCTGATCAAATCCGATACTCATATCGACTTCGTCAGCTACGGCAAGTACGCGATCGTGTTCTCCGTGCTGCTGATTCTGATGTCGTTCGTATCGTTCGGCTTCGAAAAACTTACCTTCGGCATCGACTTCACCGGCGGCGTGATCGTTGAAGCCGGCTATCCCGAGGCCGTCGAACTCCAGAACGTTCGCAACGCGTTGGCGGACGGCGGGTATCCGGGTGCGACCGTCCAGCATTTCGGGGCGTCGGACTCGGTGATGATCCGTCTGGCCACCGATGAAGGCGCGGATACTTCGGCGGTGAGCACTCAGGTGATGAACGCGCTGCATGCACAGAATCCCGACGCCCAGCTCCGTCGGGTCGAGTTCGTCGGGCCCCAGGTCGGCAAGGAACTGATCAACAAGGGCGCGCTCGCGCTGCTTTATACGGTGATCGCGATTCTGATCTACGTCATCGTGCGCTTTCACTGGAAGCTGGCCAGCGGTGCGGTGGTCGCGCTGGTGCACGACGTGCTGATCACCCTCGGCGTATTCTCGCTGTTCCATCTGGATTTCGATCTGACCGTGCTCGCGGCGCTGCTCGCGGTCATCGGCTATTCGCTCAACGATACGATCGTGGTCTACGACCGCATCCGCGAGAACTTCAGGCGCATGCGCAAGGCCACGCCGACCGAGGTGGTCAATGCCTCGATCAACCAGACGCTGTCTCGTACGCTGATGACCTCGGGTACCACCATTCTGACTCTGCTGGCACTTTTCTTTCTCGGTGGAGAAGTGATCCATGGCTTTGCCACGGCACTGCTGATCGGCATTCTGATCGGCACGTATTCGTCGATCTTCGTCGCCAGTGCGCTGGCGTTGCGGCTGAAAATTACCAGTCAGGATCTGTTCCCGCCCAAGGAAGAAGACGCCGAAAAGGCGGCCCGCGTCACGCGCTGACCCCAAGCTGCGGCCCCCGGTCGACCGGTCGCTGAGGTCCGCTTCCGGTACGGCACGATAGCCCGATTCGTCCGTACGGCTGTCGGGGCCGTGTTCGAAAGGCGTATCGTCTAGTCTGCGCTTTTTCAATCCGTGCGCGACCGACCCGCGGACGCACGGAGTGCCCTTGGGGCAGGGGGAGGTTGTGGGTGGACGGTGGTATGGCCTCGCGCGTCGGCCCGTCGTTGCCGCGCGTTCCGAGGTCGGCGTTCGATCATGGAACTGATCTGGCTCGCGCTCGCCCTGGGCGGCGGCCTCGCGGCTGCCCGGTTGCAGTTGCCCGTGTTCGTTGGCTATCTGATGGTGGGACTGGCGCTGGGGCTGGTTGGCCAGCAGTCGACACCACTGCTGGTAGAGGCCGGCGAGATCGGCGTGCTGCTGTTGCTGTTCGGGGTCGGGCTGCACCTGCGCCCGGCGACCCTGTTCAACCGGCCGGTGCTTATCGGCGGCGGGCTGCATCTGACGGCCAGCCTTCTGGTGCTCGGCGTGGTCGCCTGGGCGCTCGGCCTGACGGCTATCGAGGCCTTGCTCTGTGCCTTGCTGCTGAGTTTTTCCAGTACGGTGCTGGCGGCCAAGACGCTGGATACGGCCGGCGAGCTGGGCGCGTTTCATGGCCGTCTGGCGATCGGCATTCTGATCGTTCAGGATTGTGTTGCGGTACTGGTGATGATCGCGGTCTCGGAGACGGCGTTGTCGTGGTGGACACTGATCGTGCTGCCGGGGCTGGCCTGTCTGCGCTGGCCGCTGCTCTGGCTGTTGTCGGCGATCGATTCGGACGAGCTGCTGCTGCTGGCCGCTGCGCTGCTCGCCCTCGGCGTCGCCCGCCTGTTTACCGAGCTCGGCCTGTCAGCCGAGCTCGGTGCAATCGCCGCCGGTGCGCTGGTGGCTGCTCATCCGCGCGGTCAGGCGCTGGCTGCCCATTTATGGGCGGTCAAGGAATTGCTGTTGAGCGCGTTCTTCTTGAGCGTCGGGCTGCAGGTATCGCCCGGGCTCACCGATTGGGCGCTGGCTGCGGCTCTGGCCCTGTTGCTGCCGGCCAAGGCCTGGCTGTTCTTCGCGCTGCTGGTCTCGCTCGGGCTGCGTGCGCGCACCGCTTTCCTGACCGGCAACGCGCTCACCAGCTACAGCGAATTCACGCTCATCGCCGGCATGGCGGCCCATGCCCAGGGATTGCTATCGAGCACGGTGCTGAGTGTTCTGACACTGGCCACCGTGCTGTCGTTCGTGATTCATCTGCCGCATAACCGTCTGGGTCATGCCATCTACGACCGGTTCGAGCGCGGTCTGCGTGCCTTTGAACGTGACGTGCCGCATCCGGACGAGCCGGTGGCGAGCATCGGTGCGGCGCATTATCTCGTGCTGGGTATGGGCCGAACCGGTACGGCCGCCTACGATTTTCTGCGCCGCAGCGGTCAGACCGCGGCCGGCCTGGACACCGATCCGGATGTGCTGTCGCGCCATGTGGCCGCCGAGCGCCGGGTAGCCTACGGCGACGCACAGGATCGAGAACTGTGGCGGGATCTACGCCTGCGTTCGGTCCGTGGGGCGGTGGTGGCACTGCCGAATGCGCCGGGACGGCTGCGCGCGACCCGGTTGCTGCGCGAATATGCACCGCAGCTGGTGATCAGCACCTTTGCCATGCACGCCCATGAGGCCGAGGCCCTGCGCGAGGCTGGCGCCGACAACGTGAGCTATCTGCTGGCCGAGGCCGGCGAACGCATGGCCGAATTGAGTTGCACGCCGGCCGATCCGGGCACGGACGAACGGCCGCGTCTGCCGTCGTGAGACCCGATCAGCGGGCCGGCGTCTTCGCGATCTTGTCGGCCAGCTGAGGATAGAGCTTGGGGTTGGCCGCCACTATGTTGCCGGTGTCCATCGGATCGCCGTCGTGCGCATCACCGGCGATGCCACCGGCGGCACGGACCATCAGGATGCCGGCGGCCATGTCCCATGGTGCCAGCCCCATTTCCCAGAAGCCGTCCAGACGGCCGGCAGCCACATAGGCCAGATCGAGCGCGGCCGAGCCGGCACGACGGATGTCCGACGATGCTGACAGCAGCCGGTTGAACACGGGCATGTGCGTGGCCACGTCACCGGACTTGCGATAGGCAAAGCCGGTCGCCAGCAGGGCCTGACGCATGTGCACGGTCTTCGAGACGCGGATCCGCTTGCCGTCGAGCGTGGCGCCGGCGCCGCGATCGGCGGTGAACAGCTCGTCCTTGACGGGATCGTAGATCACCGCGTGTTCGAGTACGCCGTTGACCTGGCAGCCGATCGAGACACAGAAATGCGGGATGCCACGCATGAAATTCGCGGTGCCGTCGATCGGATCGATGATCCAGATCGTGTCCGACTCACCCTGTTCGCCGGATTCCTCGGCGTGGAAGGCATGCCCGGGATAGACCCGGCGAATGGTGTCGATGATGGTCATCTCGGCGCGCTGATCGGCCTCGGTGACGTAATCGTTGCGGCCCCGCTTGGCGGTGACTTCGCCGGTGTCGCCGCGCCGGTAATAGGACAGAATCACGTCGCCGGCGCGGCGGGCGGCGGTTACGGCGATGTTGGTCAACGGTTGCATGAGCGGCTCTTGGGAATCTTGCGGGCGCGGCCGCCGTTGCCGGGCAGGCCGTCGAAAGCCGGCTAGCGTACCATTTGCCGGCGAACGACGACGTGCCCGGAAAGCCCATGACCCTAGCCGACATTACTGCCGCGACCGATGACCGAGCCTTGGACCGCTTCGAGCCCGAGCGGCTGGCACGCTTGCGTATCGTGCTGGTCGGGGCGCAGCACCCCGGCAATATCGGGGCCGCGGCCCGTGCGATGAAGGTGATGGGCCTGGCCGATCTCGTCCTGGTCGCGCCCGAGCGCTATCCCGACCCCGAGGCGTCGGCCCGTGCGTCCGGCGCCGACGACGTGCTCGAGGCCGCGCGCGTGGTCGACACGCTCGATGAGGCGATCGCCGACTGTGTGCTCGCGATCGGCGCCAGCGCCCGCCGTCGCAGTACCAGCTGGCCGCTGGTGGATGCGCGTACCGCGGCGCATCGGGCGGTCCGTCTGGCGGGCGAACATCGGGTCGCGCTCGTGTTCGGGCGCGAGCGCAGCGGTCTGGACAACGCCGAGCTCGACCGTTGCCAGCTCCACCTGCAGGTCCCGACCAATCCCGACTATCGCTCGCTCAATCTCGCCGCTGCGGTGCAGGTCGTGGCCTACGAGCTGCGCATGGCGGCCGGCGATCGGCCCGAAGCCGAGCCGCTCCACGAGCCGGTTCATGCGGCCGACATGGAAGGCCTGTACGGCCATTTCCACGATGTGCTGATCGCGGCCGGTTTTCTCGATCCGGAATCGCCCGGCGTGCTCATGCGACGGCTGCGCCGGCTGTTCAATCGTGCCGCGCCCGATCGCACCGAGCTCAATATCCTGCGGGGCGCGCTACGGGCGATGGATCCGCGTCGCCGGCCGCTCCGGCGCGCGCCCAAACCCCATTCGGCCGATGACGCGCCGGCAGGGCTTGATCCGGACGCACAAGACCCGAAATAGTGAAGATCGACCCACGGCGTACCCGTCGCCGTCGCCAGGCCCTGGGAGAGACTCATGCTTGCACGCATGCGCGAAGACATAAAATCCATATTCGAACGCGATCCCGCGGCGCGCAGTTTCTGGGAGGTGGTGTTTTCCTATCCCGGCCTGCATGCGCTGTGGTGGCATCGCGTGGCGCACTGGTGCTGGACACATCATCTGAAGTGGATCGGCCGTTTCGTATCGCATCTGTCGCGTTTTCTCACCGGCATCGAGATCCATCCGGGCGCGGTGATCGGCCGGCGGTTTTTCATTGACCACGGTTTCGGCGTGACCATCGGTGAAACGACGGTGATCGGCGACGATTGCACGATCTACCAGGGCGTGACCCTGGGCGGCACCAGCTGGAACCCTGGCAAGCGTCACCCGACACTGGAAAACGAGGTCATCGTGGGCGCGGGCGCAAAGGTGCTCGGCCCGTTCACGGTCGGCCAGGGCGCCCGGATCGGCTCGAATGCGGTGGTGGTCAAGGAAGTGCCGCCCGGTTGCACGGCGGTCGGCGTGCCGGCAAAGCTGGTCAAATGCAAGGACGGCACGCCCGAGGACCGGCGCAAGGAAACCGCCGACCGCATTGGTTTCTCCATGTACGGCGTGGCCCAGGACATGCCCGATCCGGTCTCCCGCGGCATCGATGCGATGCTCGATCATATCGACTCGCTGGAGCGCCGCCAGGACGAACTGGAGCGGCTGACCGCGCGGCTTTCCGAACAGTTCGAAGAACGTACCACCGACAAGGCCTGAGCCGGCCCGCCGGGCACGGCTCGCCAGGACGGCTGTCATGACGATCTATTTCGACCACAACGCCACCACGCCGCTGCATCCTGGCGTGCTCGAGGCGATGATGCCCTGGCTGACTGAAGGGTACGCCAACCCCTCGTCGCTGCATCGCAGCGGGCGCGGGGCCCGGGCCGCCGTGGAGGCCGCGCGCGGCCAGGTGGCGAATCTGGTCGGTGCGCATCCATCTCAGGTGATCTTCACCGGCGGCGGCACCGAGGCCGACAACCTGGCGCTGGCCGGGGTGGCAGCGGCCGCTCGGCATCCTTCACGCATGATCATTTCGCCGATCGAGCACCCGGCGATCGTCGATACCGCCGACGCTCTGGCCGCGGCCGGCTGGCAGATCGAAACGGTCGCGGTCGACGATCAGGGCCGGGTGCTGTGCGACGATCTGGCGGCCCGCCTGGCAGAGAGGCCCTGTGCACTGGTCTCGATCATGGCTGCCAACAACGAGACCGGCGTGATCCAGGATATGGAAACGATCAGCCGGTGCTGCCGCCAGGCAGGCGTGCCGCTGCATACCGACGCGGTACAGGCCATCGGCAAGCATGGCTTCGATTTCGCGGCTAGCGGCGCGGCCTGTGCCAGCGTGTCGGCACACAAGATCCAGGGTCCGAAGGGCGTGGGCGCGCTGATCGTCGACCGGCATCTGCCGATCGATGCCATCGTTCACGGTGGCGGCCACGAGCAGGGCCTGCGTTCGGGTACGCTCAACGTCGCCGGGATCGTGGGTTTCGGCGCGGCGGCGGCTCGCCTGGGCGAGCATCGCGACCAAGAGATCGCCCATATGCGCACGCTGCGTGACCAGCTCGAAACCGGGCTGGATGCAATGCCGGGCATCACGCGTTTTTCACCGCATGCCGAGCGTCTGGCCAATACCTGCCAGTTCGCCGTGGCCGGCTACGACGGTGAAGGTCTGCTCATGTTGCTGGATCACGACGATATTGCGGTGTCGTCCGGGTCAGCCTGTGCCGCAGGCACCGGCGAGCCCAGCCCGGTGCTGTTGGCCATGGGCGTCGAGCCCGACGTTGCGCGCGGCGCGATCCGAGTGAGCCTGGGGCCTGGCAATACGCTTGCCGAAGTCCAGCGCTTCTTGCTGGTGCTGGGTCGCCTGGCCGGGGGCACCGGTGGCCTGCCCGGCGGTATCAGCGCGTCGGTGCTCACCGGATGAGCGACGTCCAGGCGCTCTATCTGGACCATGCCGCCACCACGCCATTGGTGCCGGGCGTGGCAGAACGCATGCAGGAAGTGCTTGCCGGGCCGTCCGCCAACCCGGCGTCGGCGCATCCGGCCGGGCGGGCGGCGGCGGCCTATATCGCAGACGCGGCGCGCGCGGTCGGTGAACTGATCAACGCCGACGCCGACTCACTGGTATGGACGTCCGGGGCGACCGAGTCGATCAACCTGGCGCTCAAGGGTGTGGTCGGCTTCAACGGCGGCGGGGGGCATCTGGTTACGGTCGCCACCGAGCATGCCGCCACGCTCGATGTGGCCGACTGGCTGGCAGCGCGTGGTACGCGGGTCACCCGGTTGGGCGTGGACGTACACGGGCGCATCGATCTCGCCGAGTTCGAAACAGCGCTGGCCGACGACGCGACGCTGGCGTCGATCATGCATGTCAACAACGAAACGGGCGTGATTCAGGATATCGAGGCGATCGGTCGGCTGTGCGAGTGCCACGACGTGGCGCTGCACGTGGATGCCGCGCAGAGTCTGGGCCGGCTGCCGATCGACGTGCAGCGGATGAACATCGCGTTGCTGTCGATGTCCGCGCACAAGCTCGGCGGGCCGCAGGGTATCGGCGCACTGTATGTACGATCGCGCCCCCGCGTGGGTCTGAGCGCACTGATCCACGGCGGCGGTCAGCAGGGCGGTCGTCGCTCGGGCACTTTGGCGACCCACCAGATCGCTGGCTTCGGCGCGGCGGCGGAATGGGTGGCCTCCACGCGTGAAGGCGAGCAAACCCGGTTGGCAGGACTGCGTGATGCGCTCTGGGCATCGATCGAGCAACGGCTGCCGGGCGTGCATCGCAACGGCGACAGCGCGCAGGT
Organism: Salinisphaera sp. T31B1; assembly: GCF_040361275.1. NCBI lineage: Bacteria > Pseudomonadati > Pseudomonadota > Gammaproteobacteria > Salinisphaerales > Salinisphaeraceae > Salinisphaera > Salinisphaera sp. T31B1. The sequence continues at coordinate 378,783 of NZ_APNH01000005.1, forward strand.
TGCCGCCCCGTTTCTTAACGTCAGCGTCGATGATGTGCACGGTGAAGCACTAAGGGTCGGACTGACCGAAGGCCAACCCAGTCTGGCGGTGTCGTCGGGCGCGGCATGCAGTGCGGCACGCGGTCAGTCGTCCTATGTGTTGCGTGCCCAGGGGCGCAGCCCGCGGCTGGCCGCGGCCAGCATACGTTTCTGTCTGGGTGCAGACATCGACCGGGCCGGGGCCGCATGTGCCGCCGATCGGTTCGTCGCCGAAGTCCAGCGTCTGCGCGCGCTGGGCCGGCCCGCGGCTGCGTGAGCACAACGGATACGCCAATCTGGCTGACGCATTTCCTGGCGCCGCAGCACGCATTGTCTAAATATGACATCATGCAATGGCAAGGTTCGGGGTCGGCGGATACGCCCGGTGCCGATGCGGTATGCCGTATGCTGTTGTGTCTGGGTGAGGATGGCCAGCGGATCAAGCATGCCGCATTCGAGGTGTTCGGTCCGCCGGTGGCCGTCGCCTGTGCCGACTGGGCCTGCGAGTGGCTGAGCGATCGAACGATTGCCGCCGCACGCAGTCTCAGCGTAAAGGATTTCGAGCAGGCACTGGCACTTGCGCCGAGTCAGCGGTATGCCGCGTTGCTCGTCGCCGACGCATTGGCTGAGGCCTTTCGCTGTCTGTGAGCGCAGTGGCCGCACGCCGACTGGCATACAGGTTCGCCAATCTGGGATCATGAGGTTATGAGCGATACAGCGATCGAAGAAGAGGAACTGACGCTTACCGAAGCGGCCGCCGAGCGGATCAAGAGCCAGCTGGCCAAGCGCGGCAGCGGCCTCGGTCTGCGCGTAGGGGTGCGCAAATCCGGTTGTAGCGGCTATATGTACACCATGGATTACGCCGACCAGATCGACGCGGACGACGACGTCTTCGAAGCCCATGGGGCCAAGGTCGTGGTCGAGCGCCGTCATATGGAGGTGCTGCGCGGCACGACCTTGGACTTTCGCTCCGAAGGTCTCAACCGTATGTTTCGGTTCGATAATCCTCACGCGAAGAACGCCTGCGGTTGCGGCGAGTCGTTCACCGTCTGATCGGCGCGCGATTGTACCCCTGACAACAGCCACGTCAGGGCGCTACAATGGTAAGTTAACCGCCGCGCAGGCATTCGTGTCGCGCGGCGTTCACTTTAGCAACGCCTGGAGACAACATGGCCGTAGAGCGCACCCTTTCCATCATCAAGCCGGACGCCGTCGCCAAGAACGTGATCGGCGAGATTCTTCGCCGCTTCGAGAACGCCAACCTGCGCATCATCGGTGCGCGCATGGTGCAGCTCTCGCGTGAAGACGCCGAGAAATTCTATGCGGTGCACTCCGAGCGTCCGTTCTTCAACGAGCTGGTGTCGTTCATGATTTCGGGCCCCGTCATGGTCCAGTGCCTGGAAGGCGAGAACGCAATTGCGGCCAACCGCGACCTGATGGGCGCGACCAACCCGAAGGAAGCCGAAGCCGGCACCATCCGTGGCGATTTTGCCGACTCGATCGATGCCAACGCGGTTCACGGTTCAGATGCCGAAGACACTGCCGCCCAGGAGATCGAGTTCTTCTTCGGCAAAGACGGCCTCTGCCCGCGCTGAGTCGGGTAACCGGCCCGTCATGAGCACCCCAGTCCGCGAAAACACGGGTTCGTCCCGCGCCGGTGCCGATGGCATCGCGCGCACGAACCTGTTCGGCCTCGATCGCGAGGCCATGGCGGCATTCTTCCGGTCTCATGGCGAGTCGGCGTTCCGTGCCAAGCAGGTCATGCAGTGGATCTATGCCCGCGGTGTGACCGACTTCGACGGCATGACGGATCTGTCCAAGAAGCTGCGCGAGCGGCTGCCGGCGATCGCCGAAATCCGCCCGCCGGCCAAGATCCGTGAACAACAGGCCGCGGACGGCACCCGCAAGTGGTTGCTCGCGGTCACAGAGGATCTGGATCCCGACAACGCCATCGAGGCGGTCTATATCCCGGAGTCCGACCGGGCCACGCTGTGTATCTCCTCCCAGATCGGCTGCGCGTTGGATTGCAGCTTCTGTGCCACCGGCAAGCAAGGGCTCAACCGCAATCTCACCACGGCTGAGATTGTCGGCCAGGTCTGGATGGCCGAACACGATCTGCGGGCCCAGGGCATGGTTCACGGCGAGCGTGCGCTGTCCAATATCGTGTTCATGGGCATGGGCGAGCCGCTGGCCAACTATCGCGCGCTCGTGCCGGCCATCCGAATTCTGCTGGACGACTACGGCTTCGGCCTGTCCAAGCGCCGGGTGACCGTATCGACCTCGGGCATGGTGCCGTTCATGGACCGGCTGCGCGAAGAGGTCGATGTGGCACTGGCGGTGTCGCTGCATGCGCCGACCGATGCGCTGCGCGACGAGCTGGTGCCGATCAACCGCAAGTATCCCTTGTCCGAACTCATGGCGGCCTGCGATCGCTACGTGGCCGACAAGCAGCGGCGGGCCCACGTGGTGTACGAGTATGTCCTGCTGGCTGGCGTGAACGACAACCCCGAGCAGGCCCATGCGCTGGCGCGGTTGCTTGGCAATCGTTCCGCCAAGGTCAACCTGATTCCCTTCAACCCGTTCGACGGCACCGAGTACAGCCGGCCGGACGAATCGCGTACCCGGGCGTTCCAGGACATCCTGCATCGCAAGGGTCTGCGCACGACCGTGCGCCGTACGCGCGGCGACGATATCGATGCCGCATGCGGCCAGCTGGTCGGGCGCGTACGTAGCCGCCAGAAGCGCCATTTCCGCGATGTCCCGATTCGGGTCGAGAGCAAGCAGGCCGCGCCGACATGACGTTGGCCGGACGTCTGGCCTACATCCTGCTGTTTGCCTGTGTGATTGCGCTGGCCGGCTGTGCCGGTCGCGAGAACGTCGTGGACAAGCCGCGCGCCGCGGATGCCAACGCCAGTCTGGGCGCCGATTTTCTGCGCAAGAACGACAACGAGCAGGCGCTGTCCCGCTTCAAGCGGGCGCTCGACTACGATCGCAACAATGTCTCGGCCACCTGGGGCATGGCGATCGTCAGCGATCGTCTCGGCGAGACCGACGACGCCCGCCGCTATTACGAACGTGCACTGGACCTGCAGCCCGGGCCCGCGATCTACAACAGCTATGGCGTGTTCCTGTGCAAGCAGGGCGAGACCGAGCGCGCACTGAAATATCTCGAGCGCGCGGCCAACGATCCTCGCTTCGCCGGCCGCGCCGATGCGCTTGCCAACGCCGGCCTGTGCCTGCATCGTGCCGGCCAGCCCGAGGCGGCCGAGCGCTACTACCGCACCGCGCTGGCGGCTGACGACAGTCAGGTGACCGCGCTGACCGACATGGCACGGCTCAAGTACGAACAGGGCGACTACCTCCGGGCGCGTGCGTTCATCGAGCGGGCCGACGCCGTGACCACGCTCGATGCCGAGCAGTTGCTGCTGGGTGCGCGTATCGAACTCGCGCTCGACGATCGCGCGGCGGCCAGCGGTTATCTGGAACGCCACAACGCCAGCGCGCCGACCGAGAGCCTGTCGCTGAATCAACTGGAGCAATCGCGCCGATGACCGATTCTTCCGACGAATACGAAGAGGACGTGGCCCCCACGAACCTGACGCGCAACAAGGCCGACGGGCAGTCCCCGGGCGAGATCCTGCGCGAGGCACGTCTGGCCAACGAGTACTCGGTCGAGGATCTGTGCGCGCAGACCAAGCTCTCGGCCAAGACCGTGCATGCGCTCGAGGACAACGACTTCGCGGCGCTGTCGCAGCCGGTGTTCGCGCGCGGCTACTACCGTCAGTGCGCCAAGGTGCTGGATATCGACAGCGAGCGGCTCATGGCGGCCTACAGCGCCTGGGGCGGGGCCCCGGTGGCCGCGCATGCCGCGTCGCCGGCGGCAGTCGATGTCGTGCCCCAGGACGTCACCCCGGGCGGTTGGCGATCGGTCGGGCTGATCGGCGGCGTGGTGCTGCTGCTGGTCGCGGTGGGCGCGGTCTACCTGCTGCTGCCCGATGCCGGACTGTCGGATAACGACACCCCGGGGACCGACAACGACACCATGGTGCTGTCGGATAACGATGCCCCGGGTGCGTCGCAGGCGCCTGCAGACGACAATGCGCTCGATCGGTCCACGACCACACCGGATATTGCCGGTGACGCGGCGGGCGAAACGGCTGGCGCTGCGGGCGTCGCCGGCTCGTCCGAAAATAGCGCCTCCGGCCAGTCGACGGCCGGCGGTCGTCGTACCGGCGGGCGCAATGTCAACGACACGCTCGGGCTCAATCGCGACGACGCCGAAGCCGAGGCCGCGCCCGCCGACGAGCCGACCGAGCCGGCGGTAGATCCGGCGCACCTGACGCTGGAGTTCACCGGCCGTTCCTGGGTGGACGTGCGTGATGCCGACGGCAGCCGGTTGCTCACCGGCATCTTCGAGTCGGGCGAGACGCGCGAATTCGATGGCACCCCGCCATACAAAATCACGCTCGGCTATGCGCCGGGCGTCAACGTCACCATCGGCGGCCAGCCGGTGGATGTGGCGGCCCAGACGACCGGTAACGCGACCGCACGCCTGACCGTGGCCGCGGCCGGCGACAACTGAGTTCGGCTGTTCCGATGAGTGATCGTATCCAGTCCATTCGCGGCATGAACGATGTCCTGCCGGCCGACAACGCCGCCTGGACCACGCTCGAACGCACCGCGGCGCGCGTGTTCGCCGCCTACGGCTACGAGCAGATCCGCTTGCCGATCATGGAGCGCACGGGCCTTTTCAAGCGGGCCGTGGGCGAAGTTACCGACATCGTCGAGAAAGAGATGTATACCTTCGAGGACCGGGGCGGCGAGTCGCTGTCGCTGCGTCCCGAGGGCACGGCGGGCGCGGTACGCGCCGGTATCGAGCACGGTCTGTTGCACAACGCCACCCAGCGACTGTGGTATGTCGGACCGATGTTCCGCTACGAGCGGCCGCAGAAAGGGCGCTATCGCCAGTTCCATCAGTTCGGCGTCGAGGCCTTCGGGCAGACCGGCCCGGACGTGGATATCGAACAGATCGCGCTGTCGTCGCGGCTGTTCGCGGCCCTGGGCGTGAGCGGCCTCCGTCTGGAGATCAACACGCTCGGCACCCCCGACGAGCGTGCCGAGTATCGCGATGCACTGCATGCCTACTTCAGTGCGCACACCGATACGCTGGATGCCGACAGTTTGCGCCGGCTCGACCGCAATCCGTTGCGGATTCTCGACAGCAAGAACCCCGACATGGCCGAGTTGATCGCGGCCGCACCCACGCTGCGCGAATATCTGGGCCAGGCCTCGAGCGCGCATTTCGATGCGCTGTGTGCCGGGCTCGAGGGTCTGGGCATCGAATACACCATCAATCCGCGGTTGGTACGCGGGCTGGATTACTACACCCGTACCGTGTTCGAGTGGATCACCCGCGATCTGGGCGCTCAGGACGCGGTCTGCTCGGGCGGGCGGTTCGACGGCCTTGTCGAGCAGCTGGGCGGCAGCGCCACGCCGGCCATGGGCTTTGCCCTGGGCGTGGAGCGCGTCATCGCGCTCATGCAGGCCCAGGGTGTGGCGTTGGCCGACGTTGCGCCGCAGGTCTATCTCGTCTACAAGGGCGCAACCGCCGAGGCACGCGTGCCGGTGCTGGCCGAACGGCTGCGCGATGCGGTCCCGGATCTGCGACTGCGGGTGAATGCCGGCGGCGGCAGCCTGAAGTCGCAGTTCAAGCGGGCTGACAAGAGCGGGGCGCGGCTGGCGCTGGTGTTCGGCGACGACGAGGCCGCTGCCGATCAGATTCAGATCAAGCCGCTGACCGACCGGCGCCCGCAGGAAACCGTCGCGCTGGACAGCGCGGCCGAACGCATCGCGGCACTGCTGGCCTGATGGCGCTGCAACCCTGGCCGTATCACGCGGTCTGATTCGATTCACGATACCGTCCGATAACAACGTAAAGACAACGCATGGCCGAATTCGACGACAACGAAGAACTCACCCGCTTCAAGCATTGGTGGTCCGGCAACGGTGCCGCCGTGGTGATCGGCCTGGCGATCGGTATCGTCGTGATCCTCGGCTGGCAGGGCTGGCGCTGGTACCAGAACAACCAGGCGATGAGCGCAGCCAATATCTACCAGCAGGTCGAACGCGGCGTGGCCAGCGGCCAGGTCAACGACACGGTCGTCAAGATCGTCGGCCAGCTGCAGGACGACTATTCCGGCACGCCGTATGCCGCCGACGCCTCGATGCGCCTGGCCGGCTACTACGTCCAGCAGAAAGACTACGACAAGGCCCGCGAGCAGCTCGACTGGGCCATGAACAACGCCTCGCGCGAGGGTATTCGGAACATCGCGCGCGTTCGTGCGGCGCGCCTGGCGTGGACGCAGGGCAACGCCGACGCCGCGCTCAAGCTGCTCGATGCCGATCATCCCGAGAGCTTCGACGCGCTGTATGCCGAACTGGCCGGCGACATTCATGCCGAGCAGGGCGATCGCGAGGCCGCCTACAAGGCCTACCAGGTCGCACTGGAAAGCCTGCCGCCGGACACGCCGCGCCAGCCGCTGGAAACCAAGCTGGCCGACAACGCACCGGCCGATTCGGCCGAGGCACCCGCCGACGATTCCAAGAGCGCTGCCGCATCATGAGTACCCGTCGCACGATTCCGATCCTTGCCGGCACGATCGCCGCGGCCAGTTTCCTGCTCGCCGGTTGCGGCGGCGGGGCGGCGGTATCCGAGCCCACGCCGCTGACCGAACTCAAGGCGCCGGCCTATCGTATGGAAACGCTGTGGCGGACCGACGGCGGCGATGGCGCGGGGGAGTATGTCAGCGGTTTCAAGCCGGCGGTGGAAGGCAACCGCGTGTACGTCGCCAACCGCGACGGCTATGTGGTCGCGCTGAACCTGAGCAACGGTAAACGCATCTGGCGCTCGCGGACCGGTGACCGGCTGATCGCCGGCCCGGCGGTGGCCGGCGACAAGCTGTTACTGGGCACCCGCGACGGCCAGATCGTGGCGCTGGACGTGGCCTCCGGCGAACGCGCCTGGACCACGGAGCTGTCCAGCGAAGTGATTTCCGCGCCGGCGTCATCGGCCGATCTCGCGGTGGCCCGCACGCTGGACGGGCGACTGGTCGCGCTGGATCTGGCCACCGGCGATCGTCGCTGGACGATCGAACGCAGCGTGCCCACGTTGACCATGCGCGGCACGTCCTCGCCGGTAATCAACGGCAACATGGTGTATGCCGGTCTGGACAACGGCAAGGTCATCGCGCTCGATCTGGCCACCGGCGAACAGCGGTGGGAGCAGGTCGTGGCGCTGCCGTCGGGCCGCTCCGAACTGGATCGCATCGTTGACGTGGACGCTGACCCGCTCGTGCTCGACAACGAGCTCTATGCGGTGAGCGTGGGCGGCGAAATGGCGTCGCTGTCGCTCACCTCGGGGCGTACGCGCTGGCAGCAGCAGATCGCTGCGGAAAGCGGCCTGGCCGCCGACGACAACAGCATCTATACCGCCGACATGGACGGCGATGTCTGGGCGATCAATCGGATTACCGGCAACAAGCGCTGGGAACAGGAAGCACTCAAGTACCGCAAGGTGTCGGCACCCGCCGTGTTCGACGGCGATGTCCTGGTCGGCGACTATGACGGCTACGTCCACTGGCTGTCGGCCGACGACGGCAGTGTGATCGCGCGCGGACGCCCGTTCGACGAGGCGATCCGCAGCCGCCCGGTGGTTGCCGGCGACCGCGCTATCGTGCTGGGCGCCGACGGCGAGATCGCAGCGGTGCGTTTTTCACCGACGCGCGCCGACTAGCACGGCCCCAGGCGCTCATCATGGAATCTGTCGGCCAGCCGTTGCCGGTCCTCGCCCTTGTCGGGCGACCGAACGTGGGCAAGTCCACGCTGTTCAACCGGCTCACGCGTACGCGCGATGCACTGGTCGCCGACCAGCCCGGCGTCACTCGCGACCGCCACTACGGGTTCGCGGCCCACGAGGGCCAGCGGTATATCGTCATCGATACCGGCGGCATCGGCCAGGACGACGAAGATATCGATGCCCAGGCCATGGCCCAGACCCAGGCGGCCCTGACCGAGGCGGATGTCGTGCTCATGGTCACCGATGCACGCCAGGGCCTGCTCGCCGGCGACGAGATCATCGCCGAACAGCTGCGCCGCCTGACTCAACCGGTCCACGTGGTCGTCAACAAGAGCGAAGGCCAGGTCGGCGTACAGGCCACCGCCGAGTTTCATGCGCTTGCACTGGGCGACCCCTGGGCGATTTCGGCCAGTCACGGTGACCGCATCTCGTTATTGCTCGAGCATGTGTTCGCCAACCTGCCGGCGCCGCGAGCGCAGGTCGGTGCGTATCCGGCCGATGCAATACGTCTGGCGCTGCTGGGCCGGCCCAACGCGGGCAAGTCGACGCTGGTCAACCGCCTGGTGGGGGAGACGCGGATGCTCACCCAGGATGCGCCCGGCACCACGCGCGATGCCGTGGCCAGCGAATTCCGCTTCGACGACCGCCCCTATGTGATCGTCGACACGGCCGGTATCCGGCGCCGTACCCGTATTGACGATACGCTGGAAAAAGTCAGCGTGGTCAAGGCTATGCAGGCCGCCGAGGCCGCCCAGGTCGTGATCATCATGCTGGATGCGGCCAGCGGTCTGTCGGCCCAGGATATCCGCCTGCTCAGCCTGGCGGTCGAGCGTGGCCGGGCAACTGTGATAGCGGTCAACAAGTGGGATGGGTTGTCGGCCAAACAGCGCGAGAAACTGCACGCGGAGCTGGTCGAGCGCATCGGCGCCTTCGACTTTCTGCCGCTGTTGTTCATTTCCGCGCTGCACGGCTCCGGACTGCGCGAACTGCTGGACGCGGTCCAGGCGTCGCACCGGGCGGCCTACGCCGAACTCAATACATCACAGCTGTCGCGTACGCTGGAAGACGCCGTGGAGGCGCACGCGCCGCCCGCGATCCACGGCCGGCGCATCAAGCTGCGTTTCGCTCATCAGGGCGGGCGCAACCCGCCGACCATCGTCATCCACGGCAACCAGACGCAGCGGCTGAGCGACGAGTACAAGCGTTTTCTCATGCGCCGCTTCCGTGAGAAGTTCAATCTGTTCGGGACACCGATCCACCTTGTGTTCAAGAACAGCGACAACCCCTACGCCGGGCGCAGCACCAAACGCAAGCGCTCCTGAGTACGGCTGGCGCCGCTGCATGCACGGGTGGCCTGCCGTCAGCTCTCTTCGCTGCGGGCGGCGCTCTGCCGGCCCGGTTCGTTCATGCCTCGCGAAGCGCAGCACAACGGCTTCATGCAAGCACGGCGACCGGCGACGGCGCGCGAGGCGCTGGCCAACCGAGCCGCCACGGACCGTGGCCTGGGCACGGTGTGGGTGCCTCGCCATGCCATCGGGCCATCCATTGCAGCCGAGCGGTCGCTAAGAACGGGCCTCGAAAACGGTTCGTGCCGGGTTCGGTCCGAGTAATGGTTGATTTCCTACACCGTAGCCGCCGACGTCGCTGCTGCGTCGTGTGTCCGAACAAACGATCGGCACCGATTCCCTGAGCGGCGCCTCGCCTGGTCGGCTGTTATCGTCGATGGGCGCCCGGCGAGAACGACAGGAGCGCCTGCTGGGTTCGGGGAAGGCGCATCGTGCCTTGTTGCCTGCGTGGGTGTGCCTGCGATCGTGGCTCTGCCGAGGGTGTGCCGAGCGGCGCATACGCCGCCCATGAAAAAGCCCGCGTCATTCGACGCGGGCTTTCTATTGACCAGCCGGGCAACGTCGCCCGCGGCTGGCGCTATGGCCGACTGACTATTTCTTGAGCAGGAAGTCAGCCACCCAGCCCTTGCGGTCATCGTCGAACTGCACGTAACTCCAGTCCTTTTCCTTTTTGAGGATCTTGACCGAGTCGCCTTCCTTGGCCTGGAAAAGCACCTTGGATTTCGTGGTCGATCCTTCGCGGATATTGACCGTGCTACCGCTGATCGTGGCCGACGGGTGGGTCGGCGCCGGCGGGGTCTTCGGCTTGGCGGCGGCAGCGCGCGCGGCTGCGGCGGCTGCTTCGGCCTCTGCCTTGGCCTGCGCTTCGGCCTCGGCCTCGGCTTTCTTCGCTGCGGCCAGCTTCGCACTACAGTCGGTGAAGGTGCGCTGGAACCAGTTGCACGATGTCGGGGCCGGGCTCGACGATCCGGCGCCCGGCTTGTACTTGTTGGCCGCTTCCTCGGTATAGGGTTCGGTATGGCCGTCTGCAAAGACCAGCACCGGGGCCATCTTCTGCGGAACGACTTCCAGCGGCGAAATGGTGATCGCGCTGTCGTCGGCGTTGGGCATGCTCGTGGGCTGCTTGCCGTCGATATAGAACTGCCACAGTTCGACCTTCAGCGTGTCGCCGTTCTGCTGCCAGCCGACCACGATGCCGCTGTTGTTATAGACATAATGGAGCCGGCGGATCTGCATCCAGATCGTGGCGTCGTCCATGTTCTCGAACCGGCGCTGGCCTTCCTCGTACTCGAGCTGGGTCACGCCTTCGGCGGGCTGCCAGACCGGCGGCTGGCCGTCGTAGGTGATGCCCATGCTACCGGCAAAGCGCGATTCGCGGGGTTCGACGACGGCGCCACGACGGACATCGTTCCAGGTGAATACACGGCGCAGACCAGGGCCGGCCTCGATCTTGATCGGGCCGAACGGGGCATCGGCAACCAACTGGGTGTTGTCCGACAGCACGACTTCGTTGGTCTCGGGCACGGGCGGCCCGCCGTCCGGGATCGGCGGCGGCTCGGGCGTGACGAGCTTCGGCCCGACGGCACAGCCGCTGGCCAGCAATACGATGACGCTCAGCGCGAGCAGCGGCAGGCGGCGCTGAACGGCCGCTTGGAAAACCTTGGTCATGGTCGGTGACAACCCCTGTCTATGGTGGATGGACCGGCGCCGCACTTGCCCTTCGAAAGCGCAGCGTCGTCCGACATCAGCTCACGTGCCATCGGGTCCGGTGACAGCGCGCACGTCGCAGTCGAGCCGGCCGCGGGCCAGGTCGACCGATACACGGTCGCCCGATACCACGTTATCGGCCGCGCGCAGAATATTTCCATCCGCGTCGCGGGCGATAGCATAACCGCGTTCGAGTGTTTGTAGTGGACTCACGCCGTGCAGCGTACGTGCTGCGATGTTAAAACGTTGTTCACTTGAAGTCAGGCGCGAACGCATGGCGCTAACCATTCGGTTATAAAGAACTTTATTCGCTGTCGTCCCAGCGGCGACAGCGCCGGCGGGCGAGGCCTGGCGCAGCCGCCGCGTAAGCGCCGTCAAGCGCTGGTCGTCGCGCGCCAATCGCGCGCGCACGCCGCGCAGCAGCCGCTGTTCGGCCAGGTCCAGCCGCTGCATCGGCACTTCCAGCCGGCGCCGCGGGTGCTGGCGGACCAGACGTGTCTGCAAGGCCGCCAGGCGCTGCTCGGCGGCGGCCAGTCGGGCCGTCATACGTCCGCGCAGACGGGTCATCGCCACCGGCAGCGCCTGGGCACGTGCAGCCAGGTCCGGGCAGACGAGCTCGGCGGCGGCCGTGGGTGTGGCTGCTCGGACGTCGGCGGCAAAGTCTGCGATGGTCACGTCCACCTCGTGGCCGACACCGGCGACGACCGGCACGCGGCAGGCCACGATCGCCCGCGCGACGGCCTCGTCGTTGAAAGCCCATAGATCCTCGAGCGAGCCACCGCCGCGTACCAGCAACAGCACATCGCAATCGGCGCGTGCGCTGGCGCGTTGGAGGGCGGCCACGATCGCCGGCGGTGCGGCCTCGCCCTGAACGGGCACCGGATAGACGCGCACCGAGCCGAGCGGATACCGCCGCGAGACCACGCTCAATACGTCGCGGATGGCCGCGCCGGTGGCCGAGGTGATCGCCCCGATACGTGCCGGCGCGGCGGGCAGGGCGCGCTTGCGCTCGACGGCGAACAGACCTTCGGCGTCGAGCCGGGCCTTGAGCTGTTCGAAGGCCTGACGCAGCGCGCCGTCGCCGGCGGCTTCGACGTGTTCGACGATCAGCTGATAATCGCCGCGCGCGGGGTACAGGCTCACCCGCGCCCGCAGGCGGACACGGTCGCCGTCGTTCAGCGGGCCGCGGATCAGCCGCGCCCGGTTGCGGAACAGTGCACAGCGCACCTGGGCGCTGCCGTCCTTGAGGCTGAAATACATATGCCCGGAGCGCGGCCGGGCGAGGTTGGAGATCTCGCCTTCGACCCAGAGCAATCCGAAGCTGTGTTCGAGCAGCTCGCGCACCGCCCCGTTGAGTTCGCTGACCGAGAACACGATACGGTCGGTCGAATCGGGGGCGGGGCGGTTGGGCATGAAACAGGGCTCGGGAACGCAGGACGGGCACGATCAGCGCGTGCGCGTGTATGAATGGAACAGACGTTGCTTTATAATTCGCCGTCTTTGTGGCGGCTGTTTTTCGCAACCGGAAACCCCGTTGCGAAAGCCCGCCCACTGCTGGCGAGCCTATGACTCTACGAATCAGCGAGCAAGCCCTGACGTTCGACGACGTCCTGCTCCAGCCTGCCTATTCCGATGTACTGCCGCGCCACGTGGATCTGTCGACTCGGCTGACGCGTGGCATCACGCTCAACCTGCCGCTGGTCTCCGCGGCGATGGATACCGTCACCGAAGCCCGGCTGGCGATCGCCCTGGCCCAGGAAGGCGGAATCGGCATCATCCACAAGTCGATGCCGGCCGAACGCCAGGCCCAGCACGTACGTACGGTCAAGAAATACGAATCCGGCGTGATCTCCGACCCGATCACCGTCGGCCCGGAAGCGACCATCCGCGAAGTGCTGGAGCTGACCCGTTCGCGCGGCATCTCCGGCGTGCCGGTGGTCGACAACGGTACGCCTATCGGCATCGTGACCAGCCGCGACCTGCGGTTCGAGACGCGCTTCGACGCCGCCGTGACCAGCGTCATGACGCCCAAGGAAAAACTCGTGACCGTGCGCGAAGGCGCCGATCGCGAAGAGATCCTCGGCCTGTTCCATCATCATCGGATCGAGAAGGTGCTGGTCGTCAACGACGACTTCGACCTGCGCGGCATGATCACGGTCAAGGATATCCAGAAGTCGTCGGATTTCCCCAACGCCTGTAAGGACGCCAACGGCAGCCTGCGGGTGGGCGCGGCCGTGGGCCCCGGCCCGGAAACCTTCGCCCGGGTGGCCGCCCTCGTCGAAGCCGGCGTGGACGTGGTGGTGGTCGACACCGCCCACGGCCATTCCTCCGGCGTCCTCGACACGGTCGCCCAGTTGAAGAAACGGTTTCCCGAACTGCAGCTGATCGGCGGCAATGTCGGTACCGCCGAAGGCGCGCGAGCGCTGGTCGAGGCCGGTGTAGACGCGGTCAAGGTGGGTATCGGCCCGGGCTCGATCTGTACGACCCGTATCGTGGCCGGCATCGGCGTGCCGCAGATCTCGGCGGTGGCCAACGTCGTCGCCGGCATCGCCGACACCGATGTCCCGGTCATTGCCGATGGCGGTATCCGCTATTCGGGGGACCTGGCCAAGGCGCTGGTGGCCGGGGCCCACGCGGTGATGATCGGCGGCATGTTCGCCGGCACCGAAGAAGCCCCCGGCGATATCGAGCTGTTCCAGGGCCGCTCGTTCAAGGCCTATCGCGGCATGGGCTCGCTGGGTGCGATGAGCGGGGACTCCGGCTCCGCCGACCGCTATTTCCAGGATCCGTCCGAGGAGATTCAGAAACTCGTGCCCGAGGGCATCGAGGGCCGCGTGCCCTACAAGGGCCCGCTGGGCGGCATCGTGCATCAGCTGATCGGCGGGCTGCGCGCAGCCATGGGCTATACCGGCTGCCATAACATCACCGAAATGCGGACCCGGCCCACGTTCGTACAGATTACCTCCGCGGGCATGAAGGAAAGCCATGTTCACGACGTGAACATCGTCAAGGAAGCGCCGAACTACCGCGTCGACTAGGCCCGGCCTCGGGTCGCACGCACAACGGGCGCAGGTCGGTATCGGTCTGCGCCTTTTTCGTTTCAAACCGTCCACGTATTCAACGCGAGCCAGGGAAACCGATGACCCAGGACATCCACGCCGAAAAGATCCTCATTCTCGACTTCGGCAGCCAGTACACCCAGCTCATCGCCCGCCGCGTGCGCGAGGCCAACGTCTACTGCGAAATCTACGCCTGGGACGTTACCGACGAGCAGGTGCGCGCCTTCAACCCGAACGGCGTCATCCTCTCCGGCGGGCCGGAGTCGGTCACGGCAGAACAGGGCCCGCGTGCGCCGAAGGCCGTGTTCGATCTCGGCGTGCCGGTGCTGGGCATCTGCTACGGCATGCAGACCATGGCCGCCCAGCTCGGCGGCGAGGTGGAAACCTCCGAGGTGAAGGAATTCGGCTATGCGCGCGTACGCGCTCGTGGCCACTCCAGGCTGTTCACGGACATCCAGGACCACGTCAACGACGAAGGCCACGGCCTGCTCGACGTCTGGATGAGCCACGGCGACCGCGTGGCCACGCTGCCCGAGGGCTTCAAGGTGATCGCCACGACCGACAGCGCGCCGCTGGCCGGCATGGCCGACGAAGAGCGCGGCTACTACGGCATCCAGTTCCATCCGGAAGTCACCCACACCACGCAGGGCAAGCGAATACTGGCGCGCTTCGTGCACGATATCTGCGGCTGCGGCGAACTCTGGACCAGCGAACACATCATCGAGGATCTGGTCGCACGTATCCGCGAACAGGTGGGCGATCAGCGCGTACTGCTCGGCCTGTCCGGCGGGGTGGACAGCTCGGTCACCGCCGCACTCATTCACGAAGCGATCGGCGACAACCTCATCTGCGTGTTCGTCGACAACGGCCTGCTGCGCCTGAACGAAGGCGACGAAGTCATGGCCACCTTCGCCCAGCATATGGGCATCCGTGTGATCCGTGCCGATGCCGAAGATCAGTTCATGAACGCCCTCAAGGGCGAGGTGGACCCGGAGAAAAAACGCAAGATCATCGGCAACACCTTCATCGACGTCTTCGATGCCCATGCCGCCGAACTCACCAATATCGACTGGCTCGCCCAGGGCACCATCTACCCGGACGTCATCGAGTCCGCCGGCTCCGCCACCGGCAAGGCGCACGTCATCAAGAGCCATCACAACGTAGGCGGGCTGCCGGAAGACATGAAGCTCGGCCTCGTCGAGCCGCTACGCGAACTGTTCAAGGACGAAGTCCGCGAGCTCGGCCTGGCCCTCGGCCTGCCGCGCGACATGCTGATGCGCCACCCGTTCCCCGGCCCGGGCCTGGGCGTGCGCATTCTCGGCGAAGTGAAGAAAGAATACGCCGACAAGCTCCGCAAGGCCGACGCCATCTTCATCCACGAACTGCGCGAATCCGGCTGGTACGACAAGGTCAGCCAGGCCTTCGCCGTCTATCTGCCCGTCTCCAGCGTCGGTGTGACCGGCGACGGCCGCCGCTACGAACACGTGATTGCACTCCGTGCGGTCGAAACCATCGACTTCATGACCGCCCGCTGGGCGCACTTGCCGTACGAACTGCTCGAACACGTCTCGTCACGGATCGTGAATGAGGTGAGCGGGATATCGCGGGTGGTGTACGACGTGACCGGCAAGCCGCCGGGGACGATTGAGTGGGAGTAGGGCATATCGTTTGTGCGATAGCGCCTAGCTGACGCGCTCAATCGGCGGTGCTACTTTGTTAGTACTGCTACTGCTACTGCAAAAGGGCTGTCATGTCGACCACGTCGTTAAAACTCCCGGACGAGCTCAAGGCACGAATACAACGGGCGGCCGAAGCCCGCGATACCAGCGCTCACGCCTTCATGGTGGAGTCGCTTCAGAATGCGGTGACGGCCGCAGAGCAACAGCTCGCTTTCCATGCGGACGCACAAGATGCCTGGCAGGAGATGTGCGAGACCGGTCAAGCCTAAGACGGCGAGGAGGTGCATCGGTATATCTCGGCCTGCGCTCACGGCGAAGTCGTAGAGCGGCCGCAGCCCAAGCCGTGGCGAGAATAATCTATTCGACCTGAGCACTTACCGATCTGGATCGCGTCACTGACTTCTTGTTTGAAGCCGATCCGGCCGCTGCAGCAGAGACGGCCTACGTGATCGTGTCGGCTCTTAGAACGCTGGCAGATCATCCGCTTATTGGCCGAGTATATGCGGACGGTATTCGCGAACTGGTCATCTCGAGAGGCCGCACGGGCTATGTCGCGTTGTACCGCCACATGCCGCAGCGATCGTTAATTGCGATGTTATCGATAAGGCGCCAGCGTGAGAACGGGTATTTGAGCGGTAAGCGATCCCGAATCGGCATGTGGCGATGAAAGCTCAAGAGAGCGAGCGCTGCGGTAGCGATGTATCACGCGGAGGCAAGCATGGAATACGTCTTCACGCTCCGGTTTCGCGCCAACAACTTGGATTGCGGCGATCAAGCGTTCATGGATCGTCTTTTCGAGGCAGGTTGCGGTGATGCGCTGGTTAGTATTGGTAATTCGGGAACACTCGCGCTCGAGTTCGCTAGAGAAGCCGATGGTGCTAGCGAAGCCGTCGAAAGTGCGATGGCAGATGCGCGGAAGGTGGTTGGCGGCGCTGAGTTACTTGAAGTGATTCCTAGCTAGTCTGAGGTCTGCGTTGTTGCGGGTTTTTATATGTCGCAGTGCTGTGTTTACGAGCTTGCCTAACTGAGGAACGAATGGCTAAAAATAATAAGAAGAAAAAGCGGCCACGAGGTAAAAAACGATCGGGCGGGTTAGCTAAAACTGCATCTAGCGCATCCAGATCTGGATCTAATGCGGGTAGGGGATTTCGCTACCAAGACGCCGTGTCCGCTTGGTTGGCGGTAGAAATATGGGCTGGTCAGCGAGCGCCCGCCATCGTGATCCCGGAAGGTGGCGACGACATTGAGCTGCGTGGCGAAGCAACGAGCTTTGTCCAGGTCAAGAGCCGGCGGGAACACCTTGGGGACTATACGGAAGGCGAGACGGTTGGACACATTGAAGACCTGTGGAATCGGTCGCTTGGCTTCGCACCGCGGCCGCAGCAACTTGAGCTCGTTCTTGAGCGGGAGGTAGCGGGCCTCCATCCCCTCGACCACCACCCCGCAGTCCGCCCAATCGAAGGTCCGATCAGCACCAGACTTGCAAAGTTCAGTGGGGCCTCTGATCTTCTCCCACGAACATCAATCGTCGTGGCAACCTCACCGCAGGAATGGGCGATCAGCCTGATCGTAGATCGATTGCACTGCGCCCCGATCGCAGCCCAGATGTGCTTTGCCGATCTGCTGGTCCGCGTGGGTGCTCTGGCAGACGCCAATGGCCGGTTAGCACCGGAGAACTATCGTGGCGTTTCGATCTCCGACACCGAAACGTCAATCCGCGATGTCTTGGCCGCTATCGACATTGACGCGATCGAACGCGCCCTCAGGGATGGCGTCTGCGAACCGGTAGATTTCCTTACGCCTCTCAACGACCCAAACTTCTATCTCGGGGTCGATGTAGAACCCGGTCACATCGCGGCAGGTTTGGTGGCCGAACGTCCCCGAAGCAGATCGGCGTTGGTGGAGGGTATTGAACAACGCCGGGCCGCGTTGATCGTCGGACCGTCAGGGGCCGGAAAATCCGCTTTGATGTGGGAGGCCGCCAACGCGTTGCGCCATACGGTGCGGTGGTTTCGTATCCGTCGTCTGAGTGCGGAGGATATTCCATCTCTGCGCCAGTTGGTCCGGACGTTTCGCGCTTCAGTAGACAGCCCCTTGGGCTTCGTCATGGATGATGTCGGCCGGAATGGGCCGGAAAGCTGGGGCGCCTTGCTCAAAGAGGCGATGTCTGTGCCCGGCGTCGTCCTGCTCGGTTCGGTCCGGGAAGAAGATGTTACGCTGATTGCAGAGCGCGCGCGGGCAGCCGAAATACGCGCCGTTCCCGATTACGAACTCGCAGAACGACTCTGGCGAGAACTGCGCGAAGCCGAAAAGACGAACTGGGCGGGTTGGTACGAGCCGTGGAAGATGAGCGATGGCCTTCTTCTCGAATATGTCCATATCCTGACGCGCGGACAAAGGATGCACGAACTCCTCGCCGATCAAGTCGCGGCCAGAGTTTCAGATCCGAAGCGTTCCCTTGAACTGGATATTCTGCGATCCGGCGCCTGGGCAGGCACAGCGAATGCTGAAGTCGATGCATCGCGATTGGCGCGCGCGCTTTCGGTCAGTGAGGCCGATCTGTCACGCGCCTTACAGCGCCTCATCCAGGAACATCTGGTTCGTTCACCTGCTCTGGGTGCGGTCACCGGCCTACACCAGCTTCGATCCGAAGAATTGCTGCAGCTCACGCACCAGACAACAGTGCCGACCCTCGAAACGAGTTTCGAACGGACGATCGCGAGTGTGCCCGCCGCCGATCTCGAGCCGTTGGTCGCGGACACGCTATCTGCGCGGCGCTTGCCTGTTCCAACGGTGCTCAATGGCCTGATTGCCCGCTTGAAGGACGAACAGGATGCGCGGGCATTGGCCTCAGCGCTCCGGGGTTTAGGTTCGGGCCGTGTTTCCTTGGGCGTCGACGAATGGCTGGAAACGCCTGAAGCGCGTGCGCTGCCGCGAACGCAAGTCGGAAGCGCCGCAATGTTCGGGATTGCGGGTATTGATCTGAGTGGTCTCAGCATCATCCCGGAGGTACAGGCCGCAGCGGATCGACTTTCGCAGATCAAAGGTTCGCCAGACGATGACCCTCGCCGCCTGTTGATGGAGCGTATGTCACCCTCTGTCCTGTCTGTCCTGATCGAGACAGCGGATTTGGCGAGCTTAGATGAGATTCTCGCAGCGTTGGTCGGAATGCCATTGCCAGCCGCGGTGCGGGCGAGTCTCATGCAGGCTCCAGAAGGCTTCTTGAATGCCAATCTCGATCTCTTGGGGTCTCTGATGGGCACCTTGTCCGCCCTGGATCGTGAGATCGCCAGTGATTGGGTCGCCGAGGTCGGGCAAGAGGCGCTGTTCGCACGGGTTCAGGCAGAGACAGCTTGGGCCGGGCCAGTAGCTACCGAAGATTCGGATGATGGAGTAATTGTTTGTTGCGATCTTTGGTACGTTGCCGGCTCCGTACAGCAAGAACCGCACGACGCGGTTGTGGGTTTGTGTGAGCTGATTTTGGCACTGTGTCCGTCGGCTGACATTGCGGTGTCCAACGCTATTACCGCAAGCGGCGAATTGGCTGGCCTTGCTCGGATGCCGTTCGCTACAAAGCGCATTCCCCGGAAGAATCTTCCTCCACCATCAGTTCCTCAGTGGAATCGACGGTGGGGTGATCTAATTTCCCGCCGTGTCGCCGCTCCCAGCTATAGCGACTATCTCTCGAGAGGCTTGGCGATTCTCGATGCGCTTGTACCGACGTTGGAGAAAATTTTTCGAGGCGCACGTTCGTGGCAAGAACGCGCCTAAAGGACTCTTTGAAACACTGAACTCCCTAAACGCTGAGACCGAAGCGCTAACGCCCCCTGCTATTTCGTCATTGGAAGCCTCGGGCGTGGGAGACAAAGGGGCCAACATCGCCGTCACCAAGTTTCAAAACCTCCTGCACAGTGCAAGTGTCAATGTCGTTAAGAGGTTCGCGATCCTGCCCTATCAAGCTGGCGCCTACATTGGCTGGCTGAGCGATCTCATCACCGATGTCGACGTGGCTGTTTCTGAAGAGCCTTGGCAGCTTGTTAGTGATGGACCTCCGACGATGCTTACACGGCTCAATAGGCTTTTAGAAACGTTGCGAGTTCTGGCCGGGGAAGCGCATGAGCGACAGGAGGCGCCAGCGATTACTTGGGCGGCCCGCGGCAAGGGCGCCCGGGCCGGTAACGCTTTAAAACTCGTATCGCTCCTCGCCAAGGCCGCGGGAGATAAAAGATTGGCTCGACGGAAGGCCGAAATTGAGCGGTCGGCGAACGAAGCCGGGATCGATGCCGTTTTCCATCTCCGCGTCGATCCGACCGGCATCCTTCCGTGGCCCCCGGCAAAGGTTCTGGCACTGCTTTCAGCGAGTGATGTCGCAGACGCGGTCAGCGCGCTCGCTGAACAAGCGGAAACGTTGCGATCTTTGGTAACGTCATCGGCGCATCTGACGGTCATGGCTTTCATCGACGGGATTGCATTCCCGGCGCTCGCGAGGTCTGGTCATCAAACTCTTTTTCCTTCCGTCGAACGCGCTGTTATTTGGGCTGAAGATCTCGGGCTGCGCTGCGCTCCGTCTGCCGTGGCCAGCCTGTTTGGAGAAGTGCTGACTCTGGCCGGTGAACTTGGCGCAATGGATCGTCTGGGGCTAGGCGCCGAATCCCGTCCCGAAGCGGAAGTCATTGCGCGCCGAGCCGTGGAGACCTCTTTCGACAAGAAGAGAGAAGATCTGGTTCGAGAACTGGAAACGTTCGAGCTGGATACTCAAACCGATATTTTTCGGTTGATCGAGCGGCTGCAAGCCGGGGTAATCGATTTTGCCGCCGAAGCGCAGGCCGCGCTTGGTGGGGCCTCTACGGAGATTGCGGAAGCGGCGGACTCTTTGGCTCTACTTCTGCTCGACTGTGAATTTCAAAGAGATGTCATCGTAAATCAATAAACTTTGTAGTGCTCGGATAGTCATTTTGCCATCGCCTTGCTGCTTAGTAATTGGAGCCTACCACTCGTTGCCGCTGTCGAGCTTGATGCAATACAGGCGCTAAGGCGTCGCGACGGGAGGCTGGCTGAGCGTTCATCCTGGTTAGGCCTCGCCGGCTGGCTGATTGGTTGTCTTTTCTTGAACTGAATCAAATCCGAAAATCGCAGGAACCTTTTCACCCTTCACCGGCTTGCGTCCGGTCAGATTCTCGACCTTTACCCTCGGCCGGCCGTGCAGTGCAGGGTTGAGCGATCCCGGCGTTGGGAAGGGCGGAAGCGACAGCGGTCGGCCATCGATGCAGCGGTCCTGCGAGACGAAGGGCAGAAAAACTTGAAGGACCTCATTGCCATAGGCCAGAGTGAAGAAGGCGTAGGGTACGGTGTCGATTCCGGCCCGCCGCCGCATTAACATGAGAACGATGAGGTCGTTTCGCATCGGGCCAGGGATGAACGTCCGAAAGATTGGAAACTCCGCGACGAAGTTCCGCGAATGGTTGGTGTCGCGAATCCAGTCATACGTTTCTCGGAAGTGTTGGGTCTCGACGTCAGGGATGAGAGTCAGGCCGATCTTAACTAGGCCTTTGAGGGCAGCGACCGGGATATAGGTGTCGCGGTGCAGCTCGAATCGAAGCTGCTTGACAGCCTCGTCCACCTCGAAGAACGGATCGTCTTCGTACTCCTCGAGCTGAAAGCCCGTGCCGGAATACTCGACGCGCCAGCCCTTGTTGGGACCTGGCTTCTTGATGGTTGGGACTCCATTTCGGCCCTTGATGCGCGAGAGCGTGCGTATAGGCTTGGTCCAGTTTCCGAGATGATTTTCGATACCCTCACCGAACAGATGGTTGCAGGCGTCGCACTCATAGTTGCTGAAAAGGCCGGTGTTGCCGAAAGCCGCCGGCATCGCGTGGGCTTCATCCTTAAAAGTCACGGCCGGCTCATCTTGGTAGCAGAATCGGCAATGCCGAGGATGATCCGCGCTCCCGAGCATCAGCTTAGCGCAAGGATCGGGGTCAGGTCTTGCATTTTGCGCACAATGCAAGACCTGACCCTATTTTCCTCTTCGGTTCAATGTGGGCTTGCTCGGCCGCTCAAGGGGGAAGGACAAAACAATGTTTGGATGGATTCTGGCGCAATGGCAAAAAAGCGGCCCAGAGGTCGCATGACGTTCTGGGCCACGTCTTTGGTAGATATGCCCACCAACTGGTCGCACGCTGGTCGTGGCAGCTGTTCCGCGCCTTGACTATCTACAGCACGATCACCTCGATGGGATCGCTCAGGGGCGGTAGTCGGTCACACCGGCGCCGGTTTTCAGATCGATGGGCACCGACACATGGTCGTGAATCATCAGCCATTGGCCATCGAGCTTGCGCAAACCGATGGTCTCGCGGGTCCACAGGTCGATCTTGTTGCCGGCCACAGAGCCCATGAAACGAGTGAAACCGGTGGTGAAGGCGACATCGCCGGAACAATGGACCTTCATGCCCTTGAACTCGAATACGGGGTCTTCGTCGAACATCTCGAAAAAGGTGATCCAATTCTGTCGGAAGGACTCCCAGCCCTCGAAGCTGAAGGGCGGCATCACATCGAAGCCGAGGTACTCCTCTCCCGGGTAATAGGTAGCCATCGTCCGGTCGAGATCGCGTGACTGGACGGCGTTCTGCCACTCTGCGCGCAAGGCGCGAATCTGTCTTTCATCCTGGGTCATGGGTCGGTTCCTGAGTGGGTTGAGCAAGTGACCATGTTGACGTGTGTCAGTGTCAGGGCATCGTCAGCAGAGGATTGAGACGAATCCCGGTGAGATCCGCGTCAAGTCGAGCCGCCGGTCTTGCGTATCAGCGACGTGGCTCCATTTTCGATATGACCATCGATATGCCAGCGTTCGGCGGTCGCGAACTCGGCGTCGAGCAGGCGCTGATTGGCACCGTGTGCAAGACACAGGTTGCCGCAGATGAGCAGTCCATTCGGCTTGAGCCGTTCGTACAGCTGCTCGATGAGCGACAGCGATGGGGCAAGACCATCGAAGAATGCGAGATCGTAGGGGCCAGGCAGATCAGCGAGAACGTCGAAAAAATCGCCGTGGTGCACGCGGACGTGTTCTGCGAATCCTGCGGCCTCAAGGTTCTCACGAGCTAAAGCCACGTGATCGGGATCGCGCTCGATGGTATCCATCTGCGCACGATCTTCTGCACTTGCCAGCAGGCAAGCGGTGTAGCCGATCGCTGTACCCAGCTCGAGAATACGCTCGGGGCGCTCTGCTCGTGCCGCGGCCAACAGTCCAGCGCCATCCTCGAACACATAGGCATGGCAACCGTGACGCTGGCGATGCTCATCGGTTTCAGCGCGCAAGGCTTCGAAGCGAGCAACATCGGAATCGATATTCGTAGTCTTCATGTCATGTACCGGTTGAGCCAGTTGAGCATCGGCTCGGGGCGGCGCTGGAATTCCAGATAGCCATCCCAGCGGGCCTGGGTGCCGTGTATCCAGTGCAGCGATTTCTCGTCGATCGGAAGCGCATCGAAGGTGGCCTGGACGTCGGCAGGCGTGGTCATCAGGTCGTCGTGAACCTGGTAGATGAACGTCGGTGTGTGAACGCTGCGGGCCCAATCGTTGGGCGACATCTGGTCGAAGGTGCAACTGGCGGCGAGTTGCACCTCGCGTTCGAGCGTGTCGAGGTGATCGGCCAGGTTCATCATTTCCAATTCACGACGCATGACCGAGCCGATCGACAGCGGCTGACAGAGCACCAGGCAGCGCACGTCGTCGAATTCCCGCGGTTCGGTGTGGATCGCGAAGAGCGTCGCGTTGGCGCCGTTGCAGCGCGAAAACAGCCCTACTGCCACGCCCTCGAGATCGGCCCGCGAGCGCACGTAGCGCAACGAGCCGATGACGTCGCGTGCTTCGAATCGACCGCCGCTGTTGAGTCCGCCGTTGGCTGATCCGCTCAACCCGAAGTTGCGCTCGTCGTAGGTGAGTACGTGATAACCCGCCTCGTGGAGAATGCGGTAGTCGGCCAGATAATCGACCTCGAAGGTGTTGCCGCCGGCGGCGCCGAAGGATCGCCACGGTTCCAGATGGCTGGCCAGCCCATAGCGGTTGAACGTCAGTGGATGATTGACGATGACGAGTCGCCGGGAGTCTGCGCAGGGGATGTACCATGCTTCGAGCGGCACCCCATCCTGTGACGGAAAGGTCACGTTCTCGAAGACAAGCCCCTCATCCGCCGGTGTCTTGAGTACGGGCGAGCGCCCGGGCTGACTCCAACTCTTGGCCATGGCCTTCAGGGTCTGAGTGATGTCGTTTTCTGGCAGTGGCTGCATGATCTCGATTCTCTGGCACGTTTCGGGGCAATGCCATGTCGTCTGGGACCGTATCTAGCCAGCTCTCTTGTATTCGGGGAATGACGAATTACGATAGATGGTCATGCAAAAAGTGAATGCTCGCGCCACGGGACACCTTCATTTACGCTCGCTGCGTTTTCTGGCGCAGGTGTTGAGTCTGCGCAGTGTGACCCGCGCGGGAGAGGCGATGGGGTTGAGCCAACCCGCCGCGAGCCGGCTGTTGGCGCAGCTGCGGCGTGCGTTGGCAGACGACCCGCTGCTGGTGCGTACTCAGGGTGGTGGCTACGTGCGCACCGCGCGCGCGGAGGCCTTGATGCCGCAACTGGCCGAGGCGATCGCCGCTGAGGACCGCTTGTTTCAGCCGCCGAGCTTCGACCCCTCGTACTCCGAGCGTGCCCTGCGAGTGGCAACGACCGACTATGGCGCGGCAGTCGTGATCAGGGAGTTTGCGCGCGTGACCGCCTGCGAAGCGCCGGGCGTATCGCTGGATTTGCGCGGCTGGGAGAGTGAAACGCTGGTCGAATTGGAGGAGGGCCGGCTCGACTTCGCGCTCTATACCGACGAGGCAGTGCCGCCAGGATTCCATCACGAGAGTTTGTTTACCGAACGCTTCGCCTGCGTCGTACGGCACGACCATCCGGTTTTGGCGTATCGAGACGCCGACGGCCGCATCTCGCCATTACGACTCGCCGAGTTACCTCGCGTGGTCCTGCTCTACCCCGAAGGCAATGCCACGGCAATCGACGACCCGTTGGCGTGCCATGGTCGAGCAAGAGGACCGGGAGATACCGTAACGCCATATTTTCTCTCCAGCCCGCTGCTCATCGGTCAGTCCGAACGCGTACTTTGTCTGCCGCGGCGGGCGGCAGAGCTCGTCGCGCCGTTGGCCGATCTCGCCGTGATCGATTTCCCGCAGGCGGGGGAGATCCACTACTGCGTGATCTGGCACGAACGGGCAGCACGGGACCCGGCAATTGCTTGGGCGAGAGCGTGTCTTCGACGAGCGGTGGGGCGTTGAGCGAGATTGATGTTCACCGCTCAACATGAGGCCGAACCTATCGAGCGGCTGGGAATGACCCCGGCATGAGATAAGGCATACCCACCATCAATCCGCGCGGAATTGGGGTCACGCGGAATTGGGGTCAGGTCTTGTATTGTGCGCATAATGCAAGACCTGACCCTATTTTCCTCGGTGCCACTTAACCCGTTTGCATGCTGATCGGCGCCGCGCAGCAGACCTGCCAGGGTCAGGAGCCGTTGATGTAAGGCGCGTGATGTGATTCAGGCTCCGCGACCCTAGACCCGCTCTTATTTTGGTCCTCAACCAGACGTCCGATGAAGTCGCGGATCCAGCGGTGGCCCGCATGCCTATGACATCTCTCGTGCCAGATCAGATTGATTTTGAATTGTTCTCCTAGCCAAGGGACGTCAACCATCATGAAGTTTTCTGACTGCCTCAGAAATAGGCGCCTTGGCACGAGCGCAACCAGATCACTATCTAAGACGATCTCCGGCAAGAGCAAAAAGGAGGCCGCTGACACGACGACGTTGCGTCGGTAACCAAGTGTCGCCAAAGCACTGTCCACTGGCGTTTCGAAATCTCCGCCCCGCGGTGACACCACGACGTGTTCCAGTTCGACATATTCGTCTATCGTCATATCCGCCTTCAGCCGAGGGTGATCGCGCCTTCCTATGAGGACATAACTTTCGTCGAATAAGTGACACGTCCGCAGGTGCGGAGCCGGTGGCCTGGGAAGGGCGATGACAAGGTCGACGTCCTTGTTCCCCAGTTGCTGCTCCACTAGCTCGGGCATCAGGTTCCGAACGGCCACCCGTACTCCCGGCGCTGTCTGCCGGAGAGCCAGGACGAGCGGCATCACCACCGCGGCCTGGATATAGTCAGAACAGCCGATTGATATGGTCAGCTTCGCCGTGCCGGAATCGAAGTCTTGATGAGAATGTAGCGCGTTGCGCACGTGATCCAGCGCGTCTCTCAGTTGCGGTGCAAGTTCGATTGCCTTGGCGGTCGGGATCATGCCTCGACGAGTCGGAAGCAGAAGCGGGTCGTCAAACAAATCCCGAAGCCGCGCGAGTTGCGCGCTTACCGCCGGCTGACTGAGGTTCAGTTGATCTGCCGCTTTCGTTACGTTTTGTTCGGCGAGCAGGACTTCGAGCGTCGCCAAGAGATTGAGGTCGATGCGACTGTTATTCACTCTGTCTATTCCTGGTCGCCGTTTAATCAACTCTATATATGAAAATCGCGGCGCTGCCCATCAACGGCTTGGCCGGCTGAGGGGAAGCTGGTTGTGTTGGCGTCGGGCTCCTGGCGCGAACGCGATTGCGGCCGATCTTACGATTGATAGATAGCCGCCAAACCGGAGCTTACGGGGCCGTGCCGCGCCGACTGTCTAATCGAACACCCGCGTGCACAAGCTGCCAACGTGGTGATCAGCGACTAGGTATCCGCCATCTGGATACCACATGTTAAGAAAATCGATTTCAAAAATATTATTCGAATGCGCATATTAAGGCTATCGGGCTTTCAATCCCGAGCCGGAGGCATCGAGTGATCTTAGTCAGCATCCCATTCCGACTAGCTCAGCGCATGCTTCGGCGCGAACTGCTGCGACGAAACAAGCACACTGCTGGCGATCGAGGAGTCTCGCCGCGCCATCAACAGAGTAAGTAGCGAAATCGATGTCGGCATCATCGGGCCGAGTGTGCCCGCGGGTGCACGCTGATTCTACGAAAACGTCTGTGTCACCAGCGCGCGTGACATGACAAGCAATTGATACTGAACGGGAAAATAAAAAATCGGAGATAGTCTTGTGAAGAAAAATATTCTCATCGTTCACGCGCACCCGGAGCCCACTTCGCTGACACGGCAGCTGGTCGACGTGACCGCTGAGACGCTGTCGGCAGCGGGGCACACCGTGGTCCATTCGGACCTCTACGGCATGAAGTGGAAGGCGGTGTACGACGCCGATGACTTTCCGATGCGCGACAATCCTGAACGGCTGTCGTTCGTCATGGAATCGGGCCATGCTTATGCAAGCGGCCATCAGACGCCCGACGTGATCACCGAGCAGCAGAAGCTGCTCGAGGCCGACGCTGTGGTCCTGCAATTCCCGTTGTGGTGGTACGCCGTGCCCGCGATCCTAAAGGGGTGGATAGAGCGGGTCTATGCCTTCGGTTTTGCCTACGGCTATCAGAATGGCTCCAACGAGTTCCGTTTTGGCGAGGGCATCCTCAAGGGCAAACGGGCGCTGGTCAATGTGCAGGCCGGCGGCCCAGCGGCCGACTATGGCCCGCGGGGTATCAACGGGCCGATCGAGCAACTGCTGTTCCCGCTCACTCATGGCGCGCTGTTCTACCCCGGCATGGACGTGCTCCCGACGCACGCGGTCTATCGCGCGGCTCACGTTTCCACGGCGGAGGAAGTGGAGGCGATCAAGGAAGCATGGCGTATGCGGCTCGCCGGGCTATTCACCGACGCGCCGATTCCCTTCCGGTCGCAAAACGGCGGTGACTTCCCCGATCGCCACACCATGGCCGACCATGTTGCGCCGGGCCAAACCGGCCTCGCCGCGCACGTTGCCGATTTGATCGACGGGTAGAGAGCAACACCGATGTCGCCTGCATTGTTAGCGCTTGCCGTGGCGGCCTTCGCCATCGGCACGACGGAGTTCGTCATCATCGTGCCTGTTCCGGAGACTGCGCGCGAATAATAGGTGTCAGACTACAGTTCGGTTCCAAATAACGCGTCCTGACGTTAAAAATTGCGGTCTATCCCCGATTACCTCGATCGTTTCTACTGGCGATCCCTGATGTCGTTCTTAAACGGCGTTTCCTTCGCGAAATGCGGCGCTTCTCCGAAGTACTCGATCAGGAGTTCGGTGAGAACCCGTACTTTCCGCGCAGGATGCTGACTCGGCGGACGCACGACATATGTACCGGCAGGCGGCGGCGGATAACGTTTCATGACCGGTACCAGTGCGCCCGACGTTATCTCGCTATGGGTGAGGCAGTCGGGCAACCAGGCGATACCCAGGCCCGCCACGGCGGCGGCAACCAGCGCGGTGCCGTTGTCGGCCTTGAAACGCCCGTGCGGACGAACCGTGATGGCTTTGTCGCCATCCATGAGCTGCCAGGCCTCGGTGCCTTGCATCAGGGCCTGATGGTCGAGGAGTTCTTCCGGCGTCTCCGGCGACCCATGCGCTTCTATATAGGCCGGGCTCGCGACGAGTTTCCCGTAAAGCGGTCCGACGCGCCGCGCGAGCAGGTTGGAGTCCTGTAGATAGCCGACTCGTATCGCACAGTCGTAGCCTTCGGCGATGAGATCGACAAACCGATCGCTGTAGGAGGTATGGATGTGCAGTTCGGGGTGGCGTAGCGCCATTGTCGCGAGCAGAGGTGCGAAGTGAGTCGGGCCTAGAGAAATCGGCATCGCGACTCGCAAACGGCCGCGAAGGTCAGCCGCGGGCAATATCGTTTCTCGCGCCATGTCGATCTCGCCGCAGACCCGGGCGGCGTAGTCTCGGAACGTGGCCCCCGCTTCCGTGAGAGCGGCTCCGCGGGTCGATCGTGCCAGGAGTTGGACGCCGAGTTCCGCTTCCAGCCGGAGCAGCCGTCGGCTCACGATCGATTTCGATATCCCAAGCCGGCGCGCTGCCGGAGATACACCCCCGGAATCAGCAACCTGCACGAATGTTTCCAGCGCTTGTATGTCCAGTTTGGTGTTCCTCTTTGTGCGACACAGTGTGGCCTCGGAGAGGACTACTTTAGCGAAAACCGGGATGACAGTATTTATCTCGGCCGCGTCGCAACAGTCGCGTGCCATTCGGCAATCGAGCCTGATTCACAGCGACAGCAGGGGATAAGCATGGCACTTCGTAACGGTTTGACCTCACTTCTTCGCCCCGAGGAGTCGGTAGTCGTCCTGATCGACCACCAGCCTTATCAGCTCGCAAACGTGAACAGCCACGAACCCCAGATGGTGGTGAACAATTCGGTCGGTCTGGCAAAAGCCGCGAAAGCTTTCGACGTCCCCACCATTCTCACCAGTGTCATCGCGAAAAACGGGGGCGTGTTGTTCCCGCAGATCACCGACGTCTTTCCGGGTCAGGAAGTGATCGATCGAACGCTTATCAACACCTGGGAAGATCGTCAGGTGGTTGCGGCGGTTGAAGCGACGGGGCGCAAGCAGCTGATTCTCGCCGGCCTGTGGACCGAGGTGTGCGTGGCGATGCCGGCGATCCAGGCGCTCGGCGAAGGCTGGGACGTGACGGTCGTGACCGATGCGTCGGGCGGGGTGTCGGTAGAGGCCCATGAGGTCGCCATCCAACGCATGCTCGCAGCCGGCGCGAACGTAATGACCTGGCTCGCCGTCGCGGCCGAATGGCAGCGCGACTGGGCCCGAACCGAACACGCGGCCGGGCTGGCGGAAGTGATCACACAGCATGCCGGGGGTAGTGGCATAGCGTTCTTGTGGGAGCAGCAACTGCTCAAAACGCCGGTGCCGGCCATCCCCGACTGATCAACGACCTTTTAGCCCGACGAACCTTCACCACAACTGAAAAAAGAGCGACTCATGGCAAGCGAACCCATCCGTAACCCGCAGACCGACCAACTTCTCACACCCGAGAATTCGGCGTTCATCGTCATCGACTATCAGCCGATCCAGGTTTCGTCGATCCGCTCGATGCCGCGTGACGAGCTGGTATTCAACATCACCAGTACTGCGAAGGCCGCCGTCAATTACGACCTTCCCATCATCCATTCGACAGTCAATGTCGAATCGGGCCGTAACAAACCGCCGATCCAGGAGCTACAGGAGGTGCTGGGCGATCTGCCTACGTATGACCGCACGTCCATCAATAGTTGGGAAGACACCGAGTTCAAACAGGCGGTCAAGGCGACCGGCCGCCGCAAGCTCATCATGACCGCGCTGTGGACCGAAGCGTGCCTGACTTTCCCGGCGCTCGATGCGATTCAGGAAGGCTTCGAGGTTTATGTGCCGGTCGACGCGGTTGGCGGCACATCGGTCGCCGCGCACGAGGCGGCGCTGCGGCGTATGGCGCAGGCCGGTGTGAAGCTCATCAGCCGCGTACAGATGTACTGTGAGTTGCAGCGCGACTGGGCGCGCGAGGCGACCGTTTCCGGTTTTATGGGCGTTTTCGACAACGCCGACGGCTTCAATCCCGAAAAGGCGGCCGAAAAAGCAGCCAAGAGCGCCGCGGGTCGTTGATACGTGATCGCGGTGGCGACCGCAACGTCGGTCGTCGCCGCCACTAAAAGGATAGAAAGCTGATGAGTGAGCTATTCATCGTGGTCGGCTTGAAAGCCAAGGCCGGCAAGGAAGACGAACTTCGTCGTGACCTGGCTGTGCTGGTCGAGCCATCGCGTAACGAACAGGGCAACATCCGCTACGACCTGTTCGAAGATCAGGACGAGCCGGGACGCTTCGTATTCGTGGAGCAGTGGGCGTCGGTCGAGACGCGTACCCAGCATCACGAGCACGGCGTCCATATTCAACATTTTCATGCCAACGGCGTACGCAACGTCGAAAAGACCGAATTCGCGCATATGTTGAAGCGCGTCGACTAATGAACGTTCGGGAGCGGGCCTCGGTGCGCCGGTCTTCGGGTCACAGAAAGCGCCCTCTCCAGAGGCGGCCGCTCGACGCTCGCTCCGCCGATCCCGTCGAAATTCGGTGACAGACTATTAATCTCGGTGCCAGGCCAGTGTTTTCCGCTCTATAGGATCACGCCCGTTTTATCCTATTCGGCACCCGCCTTGAAGATCGTCTCGAAACCGCCGTGGATCATGCGTTTGCCGTCGAAGGGCATGTCCAGTTGGCGCCAGCGCTCGTCGTGTTCGACGCTGGCCATGCAGGCATCGGCGGTTGCCTTGTCTGGCCACAGGACCCAGCTGAAGACGACGGTTTCATCTTCTTTCAATACGACCGCACGGCGCATATCGGTCTGCTTGCCGTCGGGAACGTGGACGCCCCAGTTCTCGACCAGTTCGAGTGCGCCGTATTCGGCGAACAGCGGCCAGGCGGCCTTCGCACTGGCGATATAGTCCGCTTTCCGGCGATCTTCCACCGGGCTCATAAAGCCGCTTACATAAGTCATGTCGGGTTGCCTCACTTTCGTGCATCGGTCGTGTCGCCGCGCCGGGCGGCCTTGATGGCGCCAACGTAGATCTTGTGAATTGTCATCATTGCGGCCATGCCACGGAGATCGCAAGTCAGGGGGGCCGGTTGCGTATCTGGGCACCGCGCGAGTGCCTTTGGCCCCACTTGATGGCGAGTGGTACGACACTGCGGCCCGTCTTGGAGCGAAGTCGGCGTGCTCGTTGAGCAGCCGAGACGACCGGCGGCGTCGAGACAGCCGATTTCGTGCCTGCAAGCTTTTGCTTTGAACCTGGGCTGAAGGACGCGGGTATGGCCCGGCGCACGGGACACGCACTCTTAAAAAATACGACGGAGCGTAATCGACCAGAAGTGCAGCGTGCAGCGGCGCTCGAAACTGGAACGAGCTCGTCCGATCGATGGGCTCGTCGGTTACCGGGTCTGCCTATAGGTATCGACCAGTCGACGTGATCCGACACCCGTGGGTTGTTGCCCGGCGATCCGGAGGCCAGAGCGTGTCCAGCCATCGTGTCCAGCAGGTCGAAGTACTCGCCTTCATTGATGCGATGTCAGCGCGGGCACGGTACTTGCCGCTCGGCATTGAGCGACTCGAGCTCGGCCTCCGGTTTGGCTTTGCCGTGTTGTCGTCATCGTCGCCCGTGGCGATGTCGAGGGTTGGCGCATAGGTCAAGCGGCTGCCGACTGCGAACACGGAGGCCGCGTTCGAGTGGCGCGCAGCACCGGCGATCCACACGACTTATGCGTCGTCGATCGCCTTTGCCGGGGCTATGCGACCAATTGCTGCGTTGATCTAAAGCCGCTGTTTATTCGACAGGTTTTCGATCGGCGTGCGTTCACAAGAAAAAAAACGGTTTGTCGCGTTGGGCGACGGTCGTACGTTTAAACCAGGCCAGACGCGGCACTCTGATGCGTGTCGTGTCGGCGATGGGCGAGGCGTGTTTAAACGATGGCTTTTCAAGGGGTGAGGTCATGCCGTTGAATTCGAGACATCCGTACCATCCGATCATCTATGTTCGCGGTTTCGCCGCCACCCAGGGCGAAATCGAAGACACGGTGGCCGATCCGTACATGGGCTTCAACATCGGTTCGACCAAGGCCCGGGTTGCCTGGACGGGGGACGTGAAACGCTTTTATTTCGAGTCGCCGCTGGTGCGCTTGATGAGCGACCACAAATACGAGGATGTGTTCGTCGAAGGCGACGACTTGCTGGCCGCGGAGCAAAGCGAGCGCAAGATTCCCTACCAGTGCATCGTGATTTATCGCTATTACGATGAGGCATCGGCGGATTTCGGCGACGATAGCGTGACGCCGCCGATCGAGCATTTCGCCCGCGGGCTGGACCGCCTCGTCCTGAGGCTGCGGGACAAGGTCTGTGCCAATCCCGACAACGGCGTCACGGTGGACGCGTTCCGAGCTTATCTGGTGTCCCATTCGATGGGCGGACTGGTCTGCCGTGCGTTTCTGCAGAATCCGGACCTGGGATCTGCCGAGGCGCGCGGCGCCATCGACAAGGTCTTTACCTATGCCACGCCGCATAACGGGATCGACCTGCGCATCGTACGCAATGTGCCCGGCTGGCTTTCGTTCGGCGACGTGAACAACTTCAACCGCGAACGCATGGCGACATATTTGGGCCTCGAACCCGGCCCGGACGTTTCCCGGGTGACGAACTTCCCGGCCGAGCGGATTTTCAATCTGGTCGGTACGAATTCACGGGATTACAAGGTGGCGGGCGGGGTATCGGCCTGGGCGGCGGGTGACGCCAGCGATGGCCTCGTACGTATCGAAAACGCGACCACGCACGGTCTGGATGCGCACGGTAACGCCGTCAGCTCGCCGCGGGCGTTCGTGCACCGCAGCCATTCCGGTCATTACGGCATCGTCAACTCGGAAGAGGGCTACCAGAATCTCACCCGATTCCTGTTTGGCGCGCTGCGTGTCGATGGTCATCTGGATCTGGATGACGTCACCCTGCCGATCGAGGTGCAGAAGGCGCTGGACGAGGGGCGCAAGATCCGCGCGTCTTATCAGTTCGAAGTGGCGGTGAGTATCCGCGGCTGTCAGTGGGAGATGACCCGCCGGGAAGCACGCGAGCATTCGGCCATGTTTCGGACCTACGATGCACTGTTTCCGGCCGATCACAACGGTCAGCGCAGCCCGGATCGCAGCCAGAGCCCGCATCTGTTCTCGGTATTCCTAGATCCGGCCAAGAGCGTCAAGTCATCGAAATCGATCAGCTTTGCGTTCGATCTCAAGGTGCTCGTGCCCGATTACGAGGTCGACGGCATTGCGTTTCTCAAGCGTCATTACGAAGGCGGCTTTCTCTACCGCGAGCTGGTTCTCGTCGAGGCGATACCGGACCGCCAGGCGCCGAGTGGCTGGCGCGCGAAATATGGTTTCCAAAGTACCAACCCGGGCAAGCCGGGCGTTGCCGCCTCGGAGAATCAATCGAACCACCTCGAAAACCAACACGGCGGCCTGCGTTTCGAGGTGCCCATCGAACAGAGCGCGCGGCCCGGTTTGCGGGGGCGGTTGCGTATCGAGGCGCGACCGTGGCGGTGATCGCGGCCACGCTCGGCGCGTCTTCGTATGTCGAGCAGGCCGGCCCATGGCCCGACGCGGGTATGAGGCGCAATCCGGGGCCAGCCTAGCGTCGTCGTTCTGCGCGCGTGCCAGCCGTCGGCAGCTCGGTGACGACGGGCACTGTCTTTCGAATGTTCGATTGGCTGTTCGTGCCGACCGTGATCGGCGCAGCCGCGCTGTGCAACATTTTCTGCGGTAACGTCATGCGATGCGGCTGGGGTTCGACGGTGCCGCGGGGCCGCGTGATCGTCTGCACATGAATGCGCTGGGGCCGCTGTGCCCGGGCCCGGCGCCGAGCCGCCGCCTGTCGGTGGGCGTTCGTCAGTGCCCGGGATCCTGGCCTGGGTTGTCGACGCCGAGCGTGTCGAGCACGGTTGCCGCGGCCCGGCCCTGGAGCGCGGCCGTGAACCGTTCGGCGAATCGTTCGTGCGTCACGCGCTCGCAGGCGGTACGCAAGGGGCCGAACTTTAGTACCACATGGCGCGAGCGCGGGTGGATTTCTGCGGCGCCGAGCGTGATACGTCGGCGGCGCGGCAGCGGCGCTTCGTTGTGCAGCTGCAGATAAACGCTGAGCTGGCCGTTGCGGCGATCAAGGCTGATGTTGTCGAGCGAATCGATCGGAATCGGATCGCGCAGTTGGCAGCTGATAATCGCGCGCTCGGTGACCTGGACTGCGACCGGCGATGTGCCGGCCATCCGCCATGCCGCCAGGCCCAGGCTGAATACACCGGCGCACGGCATGACGATCGCCGGCAGCAGCAAATCGTGGGTTGCGTAGCCGGACCCGAAGAGGAACAACCCGCCGAGCAGGCCTGCGATACCCAGCACCGCGCACAAAACGATCACCGCTCGCATATCCGCGTAGTAGGTATTGTCGACGGGCGTGTCGTGTTTGTCCTGTACCAGCTCGTGCAGCCAGCGGGCGTAGTTGTCGGCAAGCAGCTGGGCGAGATCGCGATCGACTCGTTCGACGATGGCACAGGCAGGGCCCATATAACGCGCCAGTGCGCTTTGCCCGGGCGGGACGATGCGTTCGGCGCAGGTCCTCACATCGCGGTTCTCGGCAACGCCGAGCGCGGCCAGGCGTTCATTCAGGCCGGGGTGGCGTGCGTGGGGATCGCCCGCGTCGGTGGCGTCCAGTGCCACGCGTGGCATGGCGTTCTTGCTCAGCCAGGCATCGGCGGCGGTGAATGGCCGCTGTGGGTGGGGGATCTCACCATTCTGGCAGGCGACGACTGCCTGCCGGGCCACCTGCTGGCTGGCCGCGGCACGTAGCACGGTTGCGGCGGCGACCGGCGCCGAGCTGGCCTCGGCCGCGGCCCGATCGGCGCGATATTCTGCCGTGCGCCGTTCCCGGGCCACGGCACGATCCAGGGCTGCCATCACGCTCTTGGCAATACAGGCGACCGGTCGAGTGAGCAGGCCATTCAACTGGGCACGGGCCGCGCTGTTCTGGAGAGCAGCATAGCCGCGGCCGATGGCGCGTTGTTCGGCGCCGAGAATCAGTGCCTGCTCGATGTCGGCGTTGGCGACGTGCGATAGCTCGTGGGCAATCAGGGCCGCACATTCGGCTTCGTCGAGATGCGCGAGCGTAAGCATGGGCAGGTGTAGCGTGCAGCCGTGTACATCAGTGCCGGCAGGCTGAACGCGTACCGGGGCGGCGGTGACGAAAGCCCCGTCCACGAAACCGAGCACGATCTGGTCGGGCAGCTGCGTGTTCTGTGCCTGGGCGATACCGCGTACGGCCTGCCAGACCGCCGGGGCCGCGGATTCGGTCAGCAGTTGGCCGGCTATCGGCATGACCGGCTGCTCGTCCATAGTTCGGGATAACGCACGGGTGCCGGCCACGAAGCGAAACAGGTCGAAACCGGCAAACAGCGCCAGGCCGGCACAGGCCATGACCGCAGCGTGATGCAGGATCGGCACATCGCTCTGCAAGGGATCGAACACGGCCAGCGCGACCATGACCCAGACCGCGCCGCCGGCGAAGGTCGCCGCCAGTGCCGCGGTGGTGGCGATCAAGGCCGGACGCAGCCGCTGACGCAACCAGCGCGCTGCCGTGATGAGATGTGCCGGCGACCGAGCGGCCTGTCGGGCCTGACGATGACCGGCGACGAGGAGATAGAGGCCGAAAACCAGCCATAGGCCGGCGGATACGGTCATGACGGCCGCGGCAAACGCCTGGATACGGAACAGGCCGACTACCGCGATCTCGCCCGGCACGTCGGATGCCGAAGGGCCGTGTAGCCACCCCAGAATGGCCAGGGCTAGACAGACCGCCGGGGCAAAAAACGCGGCGCCAAGGGTTCGGGCAACGACAGGCAGGGAAGACATCATGACAGTGATCAGCGGCCGAAAGCGCCCGCGAATATAAACGATCGCGTATCCCGTGGCAGTGCATCCGGCCAGAGTCGCGGTGGCTCGAGGGTGTGCCGGTCGGACAACGCGTGGCGTCACCCTTGGACGATGGGTTGCGTCTATTCCGGCACCGGTACCCGTGGTTTGTTCGGGGAGGGGGATCGGGGGCGCAGTTTGATCTGTTTACCGAGAGAGCGCCTGCGGGCGGTGTGGTGCGCCAGGTCGATAGATTCAGGCGGACAACTACGGGTTGACCGAGAGAATCGTCACCGTTTGTCGGATTTGGTGGCAACGCGCCAGTTCCGGATCAGGCGGCAGACCCGACTCAGTCACTCGAATGCCGGATAAAATAGTCCGAACGCGTAGGCCGGGTGAGCCGCGTGGTAGAGCTGACGCCAATCCAGAAGCATCAGCAGAACGGGGCGATCGTCCATTCGTGCGGCCGGCTTTTGCTCGGCGACACTCGGGTCAGGCAGAACGGCCATCTTGTCGATTCGGGCGGCACCGCGTGTCGAGCAGGCCAGTCCCCGGGCTTTCATGGACACAGTTAGGGCAGATCGCTCTCCCGCAGCCGCGACGAGTGCCGACTGCGGCCACGGATACGTGATCGAAGTACTTCAACGTCTTTAAATGGCTGTTTCGGTACGCGCCTGCGCAACGTGGTGGCATTTGATCGGTGGCCCACCAATCGAGTGGCCCGGGCGGGGCACGCCATCGAAAGCCTGCGTTCACCGGTGCTTGGTAATAGGGCGACGGCATGAGTATGGCCTGCGCCCGATATATCGTCGCGGAGTGGCCGGGAAGTTCGCCATCTTCAAGGCTCGGTCGGGAGCCCGGCGCACCCGGATGGGACGACCGACCGCATGTCCGGCAAGCCACTGACCGACGTTGCGGATCGATGGACCGCCGGTTGCCGAGCCGCTCGCGATACAAAAAAGCAGCGATCCTGGCCGGGCCAGGCAGAGCCCGCAGTCTCTGCATCGAAAAACCGTAGGCCCAGAATGGCCTCAGCTGCGCAGGCGCGCCAGGCTGACCGAGGGCGGCGCACCGAAGGTGCGACGGAAATCATGATTGAAATGAGACTGGTCGGAAAAACCCGCCGCGTACGCGGCCGTCGTGAAACTTGAGCCCGCCACGATCTTGTCGATCGCGATCCGCATCCGTGCCCAGGCGCGATAGCGGCGGAAGGGCACACCGACCTGCCGGCTGAAAAGATGCTGGAAACGAGAACCGGACAGGCCCGCGTCGGCTGCAAGCCGGGCCAGGGCGATCGGCTCGCCCTGGCCGGAGGACAGCGTCGATACGCTGGCGGCAATACGCCGATCCATGCGTACGCATGCACGGGGGCAGGCGAAATTCAGCACATCATCGAGCAGCAGCCCGACCGATGCCATTCCAATACGGCCCTCCCAGAGTTCGCGGAGTATGGCGTATTCACCGGCGCTGCTGGTCAACACGCCGTCGACTTCACGCGGGTGATGCATCAGCGGGAACAACGCCTGAACGCCTTCGATCGACGGCTCGATATACAAGCCCGCGATCGGGTTGCCGTGTACGTTCAGCTCGTGCGCCGCGCCTGCCGGTATCACCGCCGTACGGCAGGACTGCCAGCCACCGCCCGCCACGCGCAGATCGAAACGGTCGTGGATACCGGCCAGAAATATCGGCGCGCCGTGCTGGTGGACGCGGTTGTGCCAGAGCGGCGCGACAAAGAGCATTCGCCCGATATCCAGATGCCACAGTGCTGTGGCCGTCATGCGTCAGTCGACAGCACGTTTGTACAAGTCACCGGGACCCTCCATCAGCCAATCTCTCCGAACAAGCGGTCATGCCAAGTGATACGCGTCATCGGTGACCCGGCAGACAGCGTCCGGGCGACCGAGCCAGTAAAGACGATATCAGCTGCCGCCGAGTCTGCCTTTTCGCAACGGAGAGAGCCGATGTTCGACAAGCGAACCGACCCCACGCGTCGACGTATTCTGGGCGCGGGCACTGCCATTCTCGCCTTGCCATTGCTCGCTGGCCAGGGGCTGCGCCCCGTGCAGGCGGCGGCCCCCTCGCTGGGCTCGGCAAGGCCGACCCATTACCGATTCCAACTCGGTGATTTCGAGGTGACCACGCTCCTCGATGCCGGCGCGATGCTCGACGGCCCCTGGCCCGTGGTGGGCGAAGATCAGCCGGCCGAGGCGGTGCAGCAGTTGATGCATGCCAACCTGTTGCCCGAAACCCGATTCCAGCCCGGTTTCACCCCGGCGCTGGTCAACACCGGCAAGGAATTGGTCCTGTTCGATACCGGCAACGGTGCCCACGGTTTCGTGCCGCCACCGGATGGCGGGTGGCTGGCGCGCATGCTCGGCCCTGCCGGGTACAGCCCCGAGCAGGTCGATGTCGTGGTGCTTACACATGGGCATATCGATCATATCGGCGGCATGCTTAACGCCGGCCGGCCCGCGTTCCCGAACGCGCGCTATGTGATGGGCACGAAGGAGTTCGAGTACTGGGCCGCGACCGACGACCGGCTGCGTGCGCCGGCGGGGGATATCGAGGTTCTGTCGGCGCGTCTGTTTACCACCCATGTCGCCCCTTTTGCAGACAGGATGCGTTTCATAGATCCGGGCGACGAAGTCGCCTCCGGTATCCACGCCATCGAGGCCTACGGCCACACGCCGGGGCATCTGGCGTTCCATATTGAAAGCCGGGGCCAGCGCCTGCTGCTCTGGGGCGACTGTGCACACCATGAAGTGGCGTCGCTGGCCCGGCCCGGCTGGCATGCGCTGTTCGACCGCGACAAGGCGCAGGGGGCGCGCACCCGCGAGCGTATCTATGCCATGGCAGCCCAGGAACGCATACCGGTCATCGGCTACCACACCTCGTTTCCATCCGTGGGTTTCGTCGATGAACAGCCCGAGGGCTACCGCTGGATTCCGATCACCTACCAGCTCGACGTGGCGTCGGCCGGCGCCAAGGCAGATGCCAATCGGCCTGCTTGAGCCCGGTCTTGGAGAACCCGCCGTATTTCATAACGCTTGATGCATTGGCCATAGCCCGCTGGCCGGTGCGACTACGCCAGATCAGGGCGGGCCTGCGGGTGGCAAGCCACAGCCCAAGCCCGACCGGGATACCGGGCCGGCCCAGCCGATCGGACAGGACCGCCGGTCGGGCAGCCGCAAGCCACCAAGCGCGTCGGCCCCAGTTCGACACACACCAAGCCGGCCGACGCGGCGTCTCGGCGCGGGTCGATCTGTATCGGTCCGTGCGCCCGTGCTCGGCCACGGCACTTCACGCATAATAGGCCAAATCACTGTTTTCGTATCGATAGTTGATTGAACTCGGGCATTGCGCCGGGTCGCTGAACGTGCCGGGTGATGTCGCCGCGCATGCCCGGCTGCCACGGGCGCCGATGCGGCTCACAGCCGGAGTGCGGTGCGCCCTACGTGCCGACGTGTGCCTTGTAAGTATCGATGCGGGTCCTTCATGCCCATGAAATTATCGTGGAGAGTCACTGTTGTCTGCTTCGAATATTCGCCTGTTGTGCCTGGCGCTGGTGTCTATCGGCTTGCTGTATTTCTTCCTGCCGTGGCTGAGCGCGTCCGCCGCGTCGCCTGATATCGAGTCGCTTTCCGAGGTCGCCGAGGGCCAGCGCCATCGGCAATGTCTGCCGTTTACCGAACAGGAGCGTCTCGGCGGTCACTGTCGCAACCTGCACGATATTTCCGCGCCCGAGCGCCAGCAGATCGAGCGGCTGGACATGCGCCTGCAGGAGGACGGACGGGATGTGACGGCGTCCGGCTTTTCCGATATCACCGGTTATTTTCGCGATATCGTGGTGCTGCCCTCCGGTGAGCTCGTGGTGGTCGGTGGCCGTGGCCTTAAGGTAGCCCGCAGCGACGCCGACGCGCGCCACTGGACGCTGGATTCGTATTCCGGCTTTGCCGACGGTCTGCTGGGAGTGGCCATGGGCCCCGACGGCCGCGGCTACGCCGTGGGACAGAACGGTGGGGTGATTTTTGAAACCCGTAACGGCGGTCGTGACTGGGAGCCGTTCAACCGTGTCTTCGACGATCTGAACGATGCGCAGGTCGAAGCGCTGAACGTGCCGATGGGCTTGTTCGACGTGGCTTTCGCCGACGCTGACACAGCCGTCGCCGTAGGCTACGAAAGCCTGTTGCGTACTATCGACGACGGCCTCGACTGGCATCGGATCGAGCTGCCGATCGATATGGACGACGTCAATCTGCAGGAAGTCGTCTTCACCGGGCCGGATCGGGGCTGGACCGTGGGCAGTGGCGGGACCGTGCTGCGCACCGACGATGCCGGCGCGGATTGGCAGGCCGTGGATATCGGCGCCGAGGACGCGCACCTGACCACGGTCGCCTTCGTCGATCCTGACCATGGCTGCATCGGCGGTGGTCTGAGCGTCTGGTGTACCCGCGACGGTGGCGGGACCTGGCAGGCCACCAAGCTGACGCTGCCGCGTCCGGTGGCCTACGAGCCGGATGTCGGCGTGTTCCGCCTGCGCTTTCTCGATGCCAACCAGGCTTGGCTGATCACTCAGGACGGGCTCGTCTACCGTAGCAAGGACGGGGGCGACAGCTGGACGCTATGGCTGGATCTGACCCGCCCCGGCCGCGAAGACAGCGCGGGCGTCATGCTGGCGGGCCTGGCCCTCGGGAACGGGCGTGCCTGGGTCGTGGGTTCGGGGACACTCAAACCGGGCCCCGACGCCGACCCCCGGTGGGATACCCGGCGTTCGCCCATCATGTTGTCCTGGCCGCTTGATCCCTGATGCCGGCCTGACCGACCGGCACGGTTCATCGCACGGCCAGCGTCGAATGCCGCGCAGGCGGGCGTATCGATAAAGCCAACCCGCACAGTACAGAAGAACCCGGCCCGGCACGCGTATTCGTGCAATTCGACGACATTCGCGTGTCGTCACAGGCGAGCGTCGAGCGATTTGCGTCCGGGTGCGCCGTTCGAATGCTGGCGGTATCGGTGCCGGCCTGCACCCGCAGTCCGAGTCGTGGCTGTCCCCGGCGCACGCGCTCGAAGGCGCCGCTTCGATGAGCCAGTTGCGTGACAGATACCCGGCGCCTGCGTGTTCTTCCGGGGGGTTGAGTCGGCCCGGTTCGAGTCATTGCTGCTTCGCCAATAGCGTCACATTCGCTCGGGATGCTGGGGACGGTGATGCGGGCGCCATGGCGTCGCCATTCGATCCGGTTCGCTCCATGATGCCGCGGCTGTTTCGGGACGGGCGGAGTCAGCGGCAGGATCATGCGCGCGGCGCTGCACAGCCGTTGCAGGCAGGGCCGCAGCACCGGGCCGGAACGGAGACGCCCGGGTCTTCGACGGGGCCACGCGCGCTTTCACGTGCTCCGTATCGCCGACGACAGGCGTGCCGGGTTGTAAACCCGTTCTGGCGTGGCCGGAGCAGGTGGGGCGATGTCTCGGCTTGTGGTATCGGGTTGCGCGCCATTTGCCCGCCATGGCGCCGGTTCGGACGTAGCCATTAAAATAGGATGGATCTCGCATCCGCCGTGCTCCCACCGGTCCGATCATTATGCATCTGTTACTTTCCGGGCTGGAACTGGCGGGCACGTTCGTTTTCGCGCTCAGTGGCGCGATGGCCGCAGTTCAGAAGCGACTCGATATCTTCGGGCTTGCGGTACTGGCCTTTGCCACGGGCACGGTGGGCGGCATCACGCGTGATCTGCTCATCGGTGCCACGCCGCCGCTGGCGATCGCCGATGCGCGCTATGGACTGATGACGATCGTGGCCGCAGGCGTGGTCTTCTTCGGCCATCATCTGGTCGACCGCATCAGCCGGCCGGTGGCGATCTTCGATGCGGCCGGTTTGTCGCTGTTCGCTGTCGGCGGCTCGATACGGGCGCTGGAGTACGGTATTTCGCCGGTAATGGCAGCCCTGATGGGCATGATCACAGGCATTGGCGGCGGCATCATGCGCGACGTGCTGATCGACCGGCTGCCCATGGTGCTGGCACCGACCGAGCTCTATGCGACCGCCGCGCTGCTCGGGTCCGCGATTGCGGTGACCGGCATGACCCTCGAATGGCCTTACCTTCCCACGGTCATCGGCGCGGCCGCCTTGTGTTTTTTCCTTCGCTACATGGCGATGCGCCGCGGCTGGCATCTACCGGTCCCGCGCCTGGAAAGATAAGCACGCCCCGGGCGAGGCACGAGGCTGGGTCGCGCCGGGCATCGTGCACCCGGAGGATGAGGGCGGCATTCGAGCGTGGCTGCGCGTGGCGTCCGCTGTGTTGGCTTGGACGGTAACGGCTCGCCCTTGCGGGCGAGCCATTCCGAGTCC
The DNA here is from genome assembly GCF_040361275.1 of Salinisphaera sp. T31B1. Lineage (NCBI taxonomy): Bacteria > Pseudomonadati > Pseudomonadota > Gammaproteobacteria > Salinisphaerales > Salinisphaeraceae > Salinisphaera > Salinisphaera sp. T31B1. The sequence goes on from NZ_APNH01000005.1 coordinate 421,175, forward strand.
AGCGACCCCTGCGCCAGAGGGGTGGTTCAGCGCACGCCACCGCCGGCATAAAGATTCTCGCCGGTCAGCCAGTACGAATCGTCGGAGGCCAGGAAGGTCGCGATGGAGGCGATATCCTGCGGTTGGCCGAGGCGACCGAGCGGTGTCTGGGCGATGGTATCGGCGGCCATGTCGGAGCCGATGATGCCGGCCGTCTGCGTGCCTTCGGTTTCCACCATGCCCGGGCTGACGGTATTGACGCGGATGCGCCGCGCGCCCAGTTCCTGCGAGAGCACGCCGGTGATCGCCTCGACCGCGCCCTTGGTCGCGCTGTAGACCGCGCTGTTGGGCGGCACGATACGCGTTACCAACGAGCCGATATTGATGATGCTGGCGCCTTCGCTCATGTGCTTGGCCGCTGCCTGGGTCACGAGTAGCAGGCCGAGTACGTTGGTATTGAACAGACGGTCGTAATGGTCTGCGGTGATATCTTCCAGCGCGCTGAACTCGTATACGCCGGAGTTGTTCACCAGGATATCGAGCCGGCCGAAATGCTCGATGGCGGCATCGGCCAGCGCCTGGGCATCGGCGGCCTGTGATACATCCCCGCGTACCGCGACGGCCCGTCCACCGTCCTTGACGATATCGGCGACAACGGCCTCGGCACCCGCCTGGCTGGAGGCGTAGTTCACGACGACGGCGGCCCCTTCGCGGGCCAGAGAGCGGGCGATGGCCGCGCCGATGCCTTTCGACGCGCCGGTGACGAGGGCGACTTTATCTGCGAGCTTGCTCATGAGATTGATCCTTGTTGAGCGGGACGACAGTCCCAATATTCGGTAGTTCGGTAAATATGAACTAAAGAACGATCACACAAGTCCCGGTAGAATATTTTTATGCGCCCGCTGATCCATCCCGCAATCGAAGACGTTCGCGTGGAAGCCATCCTGCATGCCCTGTCGGACCCGGTCCGGGTGGCGATCTATGCGGGCATGGAGGACGCCGGCTGCCCTCAGACCTGTACGCGCTTTGCCACGATTCTCGATCGGGAAATCCCCAAATCCACGCTGTCGCAGCATTTCCGCGTGCTACGCGAAGCAGGCCTGATCCGTAGCGAGCGCCAGGGCGTGGAAATGCGCAACACGTCACGCCGCGACGAGATCGAGCAGCGCTTTCCCGGGCTGATCGGCGGCATCATGCATGCCCACCGCGTCCAGGTGGCCGAGCGCTCGAAGGCGCCGGTGTAACCGCCAGCGCCGGATACGCGGTTCAGGCGCGCGTCAAGGCCGGACTGACCGCCGCCGAGATCGTCATCCGCCACGTCGTCGCCCACGCTTTCGAGTGTCAGGCGCAGTGGCTCCGCACGGTTGAACAGATACCACCCGATCGTGCCTACCGGGGGCACGGTGCGTCGAACCGTGTTCAGCGGGTCGGGTCGCCTCGGCATGCCTCTCGTCGTCGTGGCCGACCAGATCGGCATCGAACCGATAACCGCGCAGCGAGCGGCCCCGCTCGTCATAGTTGCTGAATGTCAGGTCGCCGCTGTTCGGATCGACCTCGAACCCTTGGCCCGGCGGACGGGCGTCTTCGTGGGCGAATTGCGAGTGCCGACTTCGCCTCGTCGGCCCGTTGGCAAGGCAGCCAGAGCCGTACGATACCAATGCCTCGGGTGGTTACGGCCGCTGCGACATGTGCAGCGGGCGGGTCCGGGATGCGCCGGGCTCGAATCCGACCGCGCGGTGTCCGGCATCGAGGTGAGGACGCCGGCAGCGTTGGGGTGGCAACCGCGCGCCGGGCGGCGGGATCGGTTCATCCCGCGCGATTGGCGATCCGTTTGCGCAGCAGATCGATATGCAGACGTGCGTCGTAGGCATAGCCGCGATACGTCAGGGGCAGATGCAGGCTCGCGATTTCCCGGTCCAACTCGGCGAGCTCGGTTTCCAGCGCGTGCAGCTGCTGCGGATCGTCGGTCTCGGCGGCCGCTTCATCGATTTCGCGGATACGGGCGTAGTGGCGGAAGACGCGGTTGCGTACGCTCCATTTGTACAGCCCGGGCAGGGTGCGCAGAAACGGCAGCAGTAGAAAAACGATCGGCAGCAGCAGGATCGCGAAGCGGCTGATCTGTGCGGTCACCCAGTACGGCAGAAAACGGGCCAGCGGGCTGGGGCCGTCGGCGATCAGATCGCGTGCATAGCTGTTCTGCGGCAGCGAGGTATTGTCCATCGTGGGAAACCGGCCCTCGGGGGTGATCATATCCCCGGACTTGTGGACCTGGCGTGCAGCCTCGACCAGACGGTCGACGATCGCCGGATGCAGGTCCGGCTGGGCCACGATCCGGGCGACCAGGCCCAGCAGCTGGCGTTTGCGCGGGGGCAGGGGCGGGTTGAGGCCGAATGCACCCGAGGGCACATCGACAAGGATCGATTGCGGCATCCGCCGCGACAACGCCACGATATGATCGAGTGGCAACAGGCTGGCTTTCGGATCGGCCAGCACCGGCTTCAGATACGGCGCCGACAGCGGGGCGACGAACAACGCGACGTCGGCCTTGCCAGCCGTCAACGCCTGTGCGGCCTTGGCGCCGCCCAGCGGCAACAGGGTGTTGGCATTGTCGGAAAGGCCGGCGGCGTTCAGGAACGCGCGCGTGGCCGCTCGCGTGCCCGAGCCTTCGCCGCCCGCGGCGATTCGTAGACCCGACCACCGGGCCGGGTTGCGCGGTACCTCCACGCCGTCCGTCGGCCGCGCGAAGATCAGAAACGGCTCCGTGAATACCGCGCCCAGCGTCTCGATGTCGTCGCCGGCATCGATGCCGCCCTGCAACAGCGCCACATCGGCCTTGCCGTCCGCCATCAGCTGTGCATTCTCGACCGAGCCTGCCGTGGCGATCAGCTTCAGGTCGATGTTGTCCTTCGCGAGTATGTCGCGATATTTGGTGGCGATCTTCCAGTAGCCGCCGTTTTCGATGCCGGCTGCGAAACGCACCGTCGACGGCGGCAGGATGCCTCGGCTCAACCACCATACTGCGGCGACCGCTATGACGACCGCGAGAATCACGGCAGATACTCGATACATCAGGATTCCCCGCTCCAGAGTCGTGGCCCAAGCCGGATCAAAGTGGGCTCGGCCAACATTTTGCAAGCGCGTCGCCCACCGATGCGCACGGCACGTTTGCAGGCCGCAGGCCAGCCCAGCTCAGCGGTCGCCCGGCCGGCGCACCGGCCTGCACCGATCGACGAATGTCGGCCCGCGCAGTCATGCGCTGTTGCAGCGCGAGTCGATGAGTCGGTCCCCGGCCGTCGCGGCCGGGAGTCGCCGAGCGGCGCACGACTTGGCGGTCCCGGCAGGACACGGCGGGGCTGATGACAAGTGAGAACCTCATGCCGCGCCATCACCGGTCGGCGCCGGCCGACGCCGGCAATGCATCGCCGGCGGGTTGTTCCAGCGCAGGTGTCCCGCCCAGCGACGGGGCGACAAAGCGTGCGCACAGGCTGGCCACCAGCGCGGCCAACGGCATGATCCAGAGACTGTCCAACTGGCCCGGGTCCTTCAGTGCGAGGGCGAGCACCGTGCACTGTCCGAGCCATCCGAGCACGCCGCATAGACCGCCCAGCCGCCATCGACTGCGGTGCTGTGTGCGTTGTTTGACCAGGCCATAGAACAGTCCGGCGAGCAGTGCGGAAAGCCCGACGAACGCATAGCTGAAGATCGAGAAGAACAACCAGCCGCCGACAATATCGTCCGGCGGCGAGGCGCTGAACACCATCGCCGGTACGATAACCAGCGCAACACCCAGGGGCGGCCCGGCTGCGCCGAAACGCCAGGTACAGGCAGCGATCCAGCGCCAGGTGTCAGATGCTGTCGGACGGCTCATGCGTGTCGATCCTTCATGCCGGACGCACTCCAGCGCCTCGTTCGCGGCTGTCCGGCGTAGCGACTCACGCCGAGTTCTCGATCGTTATCGTCCCATATTCTGCCGGGCGGCGAGCGCCCGGGCCCGTGGCCGTGATCGATTGCGGCTGAGGCCGTGCCTTGAGCCGGGGCCGGGCGGTTGTAAGGCTTATGATCAACGCAGCACCTGAAGACGGCGCAGGCGTTCGACCGCGAAATCGATGAAGGCTCGGACCTTCGCTGCCGCACGCCGGCCTTCGACGTGGACGAAATGGATCGGCAGCGGATCGGGCTCGTAGGCTTCCAGGACCCGCTCGAGCCGGCCTGCGGCGAGATCGTCGGCGACCTGATAGGACAGCACGCGGGACAGCCCCCAGCCGCGTTTGGCGATATCGATCGTGGCGGCCACGGTGCTGACCGTCAGGCGCGTGTCTGGGCGAGCCGCGCGCGGGTCGTCGGCGTCAAAGCGCCACTCGCTCGACGCGCTGTCGGCGGCGCGCGACACGAGCGAGTGGCGGGCGAGATCGCCCGGCGTGCGCGGTCGGCCGTGGCGTGCGAAGTAGTCCGGCGAGCCGCAGACGATGCGCCGAACCTGGCCGACGCGTACGGCCGAGAGTTCGGACGAGGGCAGGTGACCGATCCGTACGGCGATATCGAAGCCTTCCTCGACCAGGTTCACGAGACGGTCGACCATCAGCACATCAGCTCGGATTGTCGGGTGGATATCGAGAAACTCGATGAGCAGCGGCGCGACATGAATACGCCCGAATTCCTGCGGACAGGTGATACGCAATTGCCCGACCGGCGTGTTGGCAGCCCCCGAGGCCGTGTCGTCGGCGGCTTGCAGATGCGCGAGGATCTCCCGCACCTCGGCGAGATAGGTGCGGCCCACGTCGGTCAGCCGGACGCGCCGGGTCGAGCGGGTGAAAAGCCGGGCGCCCAGGGCGGTTTCCAGCGTATTCACCGCGCGGGTGGCCGATGGCGCACTGACGCCGGTAGCACGGGCGCCCCGAGCGAAGCTTTCGGCCTCGGCGACGGCAACGAAGACGTTCAATGCCTGCAGACGATCCATGGCGACGCGACGATCTCCATAGCCGATAAATTTCAGAAATGGGAATAGTGACTTTCAATTTAAGCCGATTCTTCCCGGCAGTGGCAATGAATATATTGGATGGCGTGACAGGCCGCAGTCGGGTCGTCTGTAGCGGGCGATCGTGACCTACTGCGGCGCTGTGCTTCGAACAACCCGATTCGCTATCGACAGGAGCTTTGCCATGCCTGACACCCACGCGCTCAACGACCGTCCCGTAACGGTATATCGCCACCCAAAGTCGGGCCATTGCCACCGGGTCGAGCTCATGCTCGCACTGCTGGAGGTGCCCTACGAGACCGTCGATCTGGATATGGCGAACGGCGCCCATCGAGCGCCTGAGTATCTGAAGATCAGCCCGCTCGGGCAGGTGCCGGCGATCGAGGACAACGGCATCACGCTGGCCGACTCGAACGCCATCATCACCTACCTGGTTGAACGCTACGGCGAGCCGACCACGTGGATCGGTACGGACCCGCTCGAGAAAGCGCAGGTCCAGCGCTGGTTGTCGATCGCGGCCGGCGAGATCGCGGCCGGCCCCTGTGCCGCCCGGCTGGTGACCGTGTTCGATGCACCGCTCGACCACGAAGCAGCCAAGGCCAAGGCACGCGACCTGCTGGCGGTCATGGATTCGCACCTTGACGGACGCGACTGGCTGGCCGCCGATCGGCCGACACTGGCCGATATCGCCGGCTACAGCTATATCGCCCATGCACCCGAAGGCGGCGTGAGCCTCGCTGAATACCCGCACGTGCGGTCGTGGATCGCACGTGTGGAACACATGCCACGCTTCGTGGCCATGGCCGGCTCGCCGATTCTCGCCTGATACCGGCATCGATCGTGCGGGGGGCAAGCCACCCGACTGTCGCTTTCACACAACGGGAGGTCGATCGTGACGGCCCAGACGAGCCCTTTTCATGTCGGGGAGATCGAGGCCCAGCAACGCGCCGGCGTGGACGACCTCGCCGCCTCGGGCGGGCGCTTCATCCGGGGACACATGCCCGCCCAGCACCGACAATTCTTCGCTGCACTGCCGTTCGTCATCGCTGCCGCCGGCGACGAATCTGGCCGGCCCTGGGTGACGTTGCTGGAAGGTGACGAAGGTTTCATCACCTCCCCGGATCCGCGCACACTGACCATCACAGCACGGCCCGGTGCCCAGGACCCGCTGGCGGCGGCGTTCGCCACCAAGACCGATGTCGGCTTGCTGGGTATCGAGCTGTCCACCCGGCGGCGCAATCGTGCCAACGGCGTGCTGCGGCCCGCCGGAGAGGCGCTTTGCATCGAACTGAGCCAGAGCTTCGGCAACTGTCCTCAATATATCCGGGAACGCGAGTGGCGGCGGGGGCGGGA